>CABPZV010000032.1 GCA_902462015.1 uncultured Eubacteriales bacterium
AATTTTTAATTTTAGATGAACCGACAAGCGCATTAGACGCATTTGCCGAGGATGATTTAATTCGGACGTTTCAGTCTGCAACGCGCGGAAAAACAGTTTTCTATATTTCGCATCGCTTGTCTGTTGCAAAGTATGCGGATAAGGTAATATTTATCGACGGCAATACGGTATCGGGTTTTGATACGCATGAACAGCTTATAAAAAGCAATCGCCGTTATGCTGAAATGTATGAGGCTCAGGCGAAACACTACACATAAAGAAGCAAATGTCTGTGGGGCGGTAAATGGTGCATAAGAACAAAGCTGACATAGTTGATACTGGTATAATATTAATTTATAATTAAAATAGAAGCGAGGAAAATCAAGGTCATGAAAAACTACTTTCGGAATATTTTGCTTGTTTTTAAATATTTAAAGCATATTTATCCTCTTGATAAGACATATTTTATAAGCAAAGCTGTTATAAGTTTATTTAATACAATATCTCCGATTCTTATGTTATATCTTCCTAAAATGGTGATAGATGAACTTACCGGAAACGGAGATTTCAAAAAGATAATTATATACGTATTAATAATGATTTCGTTTGAGCTTTTTTCTTATGTAGTTATTCAGTCCCTTATCGGCAGGCAGCTTGACTACAGGCTCACGCATATCAATAATTTCATTGGTGCTGAAATTGCAATGAAACGTGCTGAGCTTGACATGTCGCAGGTTGAATCTCCTTATGTTCATGACTTGGCCGGACAAGCACAGCGTGTTAAAAATGCAGGGCTTGCTTTTCAGATTGTTGATCAGGCAATTAATCTTGTTTCTTCTGTAATAATGATAGTAACGACGTCAGCCATGATTATTAACGCTGGATGGTGGTTGATTCCCATCATTGTTTTATTTGCATTTTTGTCGGTTATTATATCAGCAATTATCGAAAAAAGACGGTTTAATAATGAAACCGATTCAATGAGACTTTTCAGATATGAAAACTATTTTATGAATACCTTTCATGATAATCAGCTGTGTAAGGAAGTGCGTTTTTTCCGCCTGTATAAATGGTTAAGCGAAAAGCATAAGGCTGTATTTTTCTCTCTGATGGCCAGGGAGAAAAAGCTGAGCTTTGAAAATATGAAAATATCTGTGCCTTTCAATTCTATAGAGATAATAAAAAATTATGGGATTTATTTATACTTGGGTTGGTGTACATTTATAAGAAGGATTACTATAGGTGAATTTACACAGTATTTTCAGGCGGTTGGTTCGCTGTCAGGTTCTTTGCTGTCGATATTTAGTTTTTTT
Organism: uncultured Eubacteriales bacterium; assembly: GCA_902462015.1. Lineage (GTDB taxonomy): Bacteria > Bacillota > Clostridia > Oscillospirales > CAG-272 > UMGS911. Next base: position 1,293 of record CABPZV010000032.1, read on the forward strand.
AAATCCTTTAATGAAAACAGCCGCTACATAAACGCATACTTGGAGTTTATGAAAATAAAGCCGAATATTGAAAGCTGGACAGACTCAGGTTTAAAATTAAACAGAGACTGTATGTCATCATTAGTGCTGAAAAATGTTTCTTTCCGATATAATGAAAACAGTCCGTATGTTTTGGAAAATATCGATTTTGAATTTGAAATGGGTAAGGTATATTCACTGATCGGAGTCAATGGGGCGGGAAAAACGACCTTACTGAATCTTCTGTGCCGCCTTTATGACGTTACGGACGGCGAAGTTCTGTATAACGGTATTCCGGATAAGCGAATACAATATTACCTCTTACAGAGAAGTCTTTTCTTCTGTTTTTCAGCAGACGAAAACATTTGCATTGAGTATAGCGGAAAATATTGCGCTTGACAAATATGAGGAGGGAAATAAGGAGCAGGAAGAAAAAATCATCAGTATTTTTGAGCAGATTGGAATGAAAGATATTATAGATGTGTTACCTGACGGCATACATACACAAATGGGAAAAGAATTCGATGAGAACGGAGCTATATTATCTGGGGGACAGATGCAGAAAATCGCCATTGCAAGGGCGCTGTTCCGCGATGCTAAAATATTTTTGTTTGATGAACCCTCATCCGCGCTTGATCCTGTTGCAGAAGATGAATTTTTTACTGCCCTTCGTTCAGTGTCAAAAGGAAAAATGGTTTTTTATGTATCGCATCGTCTTTCAAGTGCGATATTTGCGGATGAAATTTTGTTTATAAAGGATCATAAAATATTTGCTCACGGGGCTCATTTTGATTTGCTGAAATCGTGTCCGGAATACTTTGATTACTATAATGCTCAGGCAAAGTATTATCAAACCGAAAAGTGAATATAATGTGTGTCATTTTTAAATAAAATACTAATATAAAGACAAGCTGTGAAAACTATGATATTATAAGGGGGAGTAATAATAAGGCAGCAATGGATATTTATTATCCATACTGCCTTATTTTTTTACGCTCTATTAAATATATTCTGGATGGCCTTATTTTGTCATCTTTTCCTGTTTAACCTTATGATCGATAATATGCCGGGATGCAAGCTCGCGGTGAATATCTTCGACGCTGATTCCCATTTGTACCATTAAAACCATAACGTGGTAAGCCAGATCTGCAATTTCATATATTGTTTCTTTTTTATCTCCTGCCTTTCCGGCAATTATTACTTCAGTACTTTCTTCTCCGACCTTTTTAAGAATTTTATCAATACCTTTTTCAAAGAGATATGTAGTATACGATCCCTCCGGTTTATCCTTTTTTCTTCCCTCAAGAAGCTGATAAAGTCCGTCAAGGCTGAATTCATTCAGCTCATCATTTTTCCATACCGGAAAGGTAAAGCAGGAATCTGTTCCGTTATGACAGGCCGGTCCGTCTTTTTCAACCGCAACAGTAAGTGCGTCCTTGTCACAGTCGGCAGTTATAGATACAATATGCTGATAATTTCCGCTTGTTTCACCCTTAAGCCATAGCTTTTGTCTTGAACGGCTCCAAAAGCAGGTAAGTCTCTTTTCTATAGAGATTTTGAGACTTTCTTTATTCATGTATGCGACGGTAAGTACTTTTCCATTTATCGAATCGACCACGACAGCAGGAATCAATCCGTCTTTGTCAAATTTAAGTTCGTCAATATCTATCATATTATAAATCCTTTTAATTTTTATTTTAATGTTTAGCTGTCTAAAATATTTTTACAGTCTTACAATAATATTATTTTTATCAAGTTCTTTTTTAAGCTCCTGGATTTTTATTTCTCCGAAGTGAAAAACCGAAGCCGCAAGACCTGCGTCAATGTCCGGAATTTTCTTGAACAATTCCACAAAATCGCTTATAGAGCCAGCTCCGCCTGAAGCTATAACCGGAACGTTTACAGCATTGCAAACGGCTTTCAGCATTGCAATATCAAATCCGTTTTTTACTCCGTCGGTGTCTATAGAGTTTACAACGACTTCTCCTGCTCCAAGCTCAACGCATCTTTTTATCCATCCGATTGCCTCCATTCCGGTGTCGACTCTTCCGCCTTTAGCGAATATCCGGAATTCTCCGCCGACACGTTTTACATCGGCTGATAATACTACGCATTGATTTCCGTATTTTTGTGCCGCTTCTCTGATAAGCTCAGGATTTTCAATTGCACCGGAGTTTACACTGACCTTATCCGCGCCGAATTTGAGTACGCGGTCAAAGTCTGAGATTGATTTAATTCCGCCTCCGACAGTTAGCGGAATAAAAATTGTTTTTGCAACTTCTTCAAGAATTTCTGTAAAAAGCCGGCGTTCTTCAAAAGACGCTGTAATATCGTAAAAGACAAGTTCATCCGCTTTGTTTTCAGAATAGTATCGGGCAAGAGTGACAGGTGAGGAGACGTCGTTAAGCCCCTCAAAATTTACGCCTTTTACTACTCTTCCGTTTTTTACGTCAAGACAGGGAATAATTCTTTTAGTAATCATTTTGCCACCTCGATAGCTTCCTTAAGGTTGACTGCGTCGGTATAGTATGCTTTTCCGATTATTGCACCGTAAAGATTCATTTTACGAAGCTGTTTTATGTCGTTGACAGACGATACACCTCCGGAAGCTATAATATTGAGACTGTATCTTTCTGAGAGTTTACGGTATAACTCAAGGTTAGTTCCCTTCATTGCGCCGTCCTTTGAAATATCTGTGCATATGACTGTAGTTATTCCCTTTTGCTGTATGTAGTCTAAAAAATTTTCAAGGGAGTACTCTGATTTTTCAAGCCACCCCTTAATTGCAATAAAGCCATCGCGTACATCGGCTCCGACCGCAATTTTGTTGCCGTATTCTGACGCTGCCCTGCAAAGAAAAGCCTCGTCGGTTACAGCGGCTGTACCGATTATAATGCGATTGACTCCGGCCGATATATATTTTTCTACGGTTTTCATATCGCGGATTCCTCCGCCGATTTCAACTTTAAGGCCGGTTTCACGAGCAATTTGCTTTACAATTTCAAGATTCGGCGTAGTTCCGTCCTTTGCGCCCTCAAGATCTACAACATGTACGTATGCCGCGCCGCAGGACTCAAAATCCCGTGCAATTTCAATTGGATTATCACTATATACAGTCATCTGGTCATATCTGCCTTTGAAGAGTCTGACCGCTTTTTTTTCATATAGATCTATGGCCGGTAAAATTATCATATTTTTAAACACCTCATATAGGTTCTGGTTTTCTTACTGCAGGTGATATCGTGTTCAACACTATTTATGAGCCTTTGATATCGCAGAAAGCGCGCAGTATATTGAGTCCGACTTCACCGCTCTTTTCAGGGTGAAACTGGCATCCCATAATATTTTCTTTTGCCACAGCGGCTGTCAGCTCTTTTCCGTATTCTGCGGAAGCTATTACGTATTTATCACAGCTGGCGGCGTAATATGAGTGAACAAAATAAACGCAGTCGCCTTCGCTAATGTATCTGAAAAGCTTGTTCTTTTGTTTAAATATCAGCCTGTTCCATCCGATATGGGGAATTTTAAGATTTGCGGGAATGTATCCCTCTATTGGTACTACCTTTCCCGGCAGCAATCCGAGCCCGTCATGTTCACCGTATTCATAGCTTTTTTCAAATAATAACTGCATTCCAAGACATATTCCCATAATGTCCTTGCCGGAGTCAGCTTCGCAGCGAATGATTTTATCGAGTCCGCTTAAGCGGAGCTTGTCCGCTGCGTCTCCGAAAGCGCCAACCCCAGGCAGTATTATTTTGTCGGCTTTTTTTATTTCTTCCGGAGAAGAAGTTATAACTGCTTCAGCACCGATAAATTTTAGTGACGAGTACAGCGAAAAGAGATTTCCAACTCCGTAATCAATAATTGCAATCATCAGATCACACCCTTTGTCGATGGGATTTCATTAATATATTTTTCATTAACAGCGGCTGCAGCTGCAAGGCTTCGTGCTGCCGCTTTAAATGCGCCTTCAATAATATGATGTGAATTTTTTCCCGCGAGTTTTGTTATATGCAGCGTTATTCCTGCATCTCTTGCAAATGCGCGGAAAAATTCCTCACAAAGCTCTGTGTCAAAGTCGCCTACCTTTTCTGTCGGAGGGTCGAGCTGATAGTAACATTCTCCTCTCCCTGAAATATCAATTGCAGAAAGTATCAGTGCTTCATCCATCGGAAGAGTTATGCCGCCGTATCTGCAGATTCCTTTTTTATCACCAAGCGCCCCTGCAAATGCTTTGCCCAAGGTAATTCCGATATCTTCGACGGTATGATGATAATCTACATGCGTATCTCCCTTGCAGATTATTTTGAGGTCAAAATGTCCGTGCTTTGCAAAGAGCGTCAGCATATGATCGAAAAAACCACATCCTGAATTAATCTCAGAGCTGCCGGTGCCGTCAATATCAAGTACCACAGAAATATCTGTTTCTCCTGTAGTTCTTTTGATTTCCGTTTTTCTCATGAGTTTGGTTTTCCTTTCTGAATAATATAACTGAAAATAAAAAGTATGCTCCCTTTTAAACATCTATTGTCAAAACGACTTCGATTAAAATTTTTCAGTTATTTATTTCTTTCAGTATCTCATTTATTTCACTTATCAGGATTTTCATTTGTTCAAGAGAACCAATTGTAATTCTGTTGTAATTACAGATTTTTTCTGTGTCAAAGTGACGAATCAGAATACCTCGTTTTTTCAGTTCAGTATAGAGATGTTTTCCGCTGATGTCATCTGATTCAGCAAAGACAAAATTTGCCCTTGAATCTGTAACGCGGAAACCGAGTTTTCGCAGTTCGGTTATTGTAAATTCACGGACCTTGGCAATTTTGGAGCAGTTATTTTTATAATAAGCATCATCGATCAAAGCGGCTATTCCTGCGGCCGAAGTCATGCGATTTACATTGTAAGGATTTGTTGAATATTTGATAGTATTTAAATCTTCAATTAGCTTTTTTGAAGCGATTCCAAAACCGAGACGGGCTCCGGCGAGAGAGCGCGACTTTGAAAATGTCTGAACCACAAGCAGATTTTCGTATTTATCAATGAGGCATACCGCGCTTTCTCCTCCGAAATCAACATATGCTTCGTCTATAATTACAATGTTGTTTGGATTTGATGCTGTGATTTTTTCGATAGCGTCGATTGGCAGGGAAAGACCGGTCGGGGCGTTTGGATTGGCAATTACAATTGTTTTTCCAATTCCAATGTAATCGTCGGGATTTATCTCAAGGCTACCGGTCAGCGGAATTGTACTGTAAGGGATGTGATTTAACTCAGCAAAAACCGGGTAAAAGCCATACGTTATTTCCGGAAAGACGAGGGGATGTTTTTCGTCTGCAAACGCCATAAAGGCAAAATTCAGAGTCTCATCCGAGCCGTTATTTACAGTTACTTGTCCGGGAGAAACGCCGTAAACGTCCGCCAGCTTGTTTACAAGCTCTGAAGAATCCGGATCGGAATACAGCTGTAAATTTTTTGCTTCCTTTTTTACAGCTTGTATGACTGCCTCTGACGGAGAAAACGGAGATTCGTTTGTATTTAATTTTATGTATTGCAGGTTTTTTTTAGGCTGTTCTCCGGGTGTATACGGAACAAGAGATGAGTATTTTTCACTGAAAAATCTGCTCATATACCGCAGCTCCTTTCGGTATTTTTTATTGAGGTTTTTATACTGCGTCCGTCTTTGAATTTCATTATATTATATATCGGATCTTGAAAGTAAGATTAATTGAAGTTTCCGTAAAATCTAAAGTTATATTTTGGATTGCGATGATTTACTTATTATATATAACGAAGCCTATATTAATTTTTGCTATCCGGACTATTCCTTTTCAAATCTTACTGACGCGCTTCTGGCATGCGCATCAAGTCCTTCTTTGGACGCAAAGTATGCGATTTTATCGGCGGCTTTTGAAAGTGCTTCCGAAGTGTAATATGTGATCTGCGTTTTTTTAATAAAATCATCTACTGAGAGCGGAGAGGAAAACCTTGCCGTTCCGCTTGTCGGGAGAGTATGATTCGGACCGGCAAAGTAATCTCCGAGAGCTTCGGGACAATTTTTTCCCAGAAAGACCGAACCTGCGTGTTTTATGCTGTCGAGATAGTCAAAAGGATTATCGACGCACAGTTCAAGATGCTCAGGTGCAATCTCATTTGCAATATCAATTGCAAGCCGGATGTTATTTTCTGCGACAATAATTTTTCCGTTGATATCAATCGATGTTCGTGCGATTTCATATCTCGGAAGCCCGGAAATCTGGCTTTCAATTTCGTCGCTTACCAATTCCGCAAACTTCATACTGTCGGTGACAAGTACCGCGCTGGCATTTTTGTCGTGTTCCGCCTGAGAAAGCAGATCGGCTGCCACAAATTTTGGATTACAGGTTGAATCAGCAACCACAAGTATTTCACTTGGTCCTGCTATCATGTCAATTGATACAAGCCCGTAAACCTGTTTTTTTGCTTCTGCGACAAATGCATTTCCGGGACCTACTATCTTGTCTGTCTTTGGAATACTTTCTGTTCCGTAAGCGAGTGCAGCAATAGCCTGAGCGCCGCCGACTTTAAAGATTCGGTTTACTCCGGCGATTTTTGCGGCTGCTAAAATAACAGGATTTATTTTTCCGTCTTTTCCTGGAGGTGTAACCATGACAATTTCATTACATCCGGCGATTTTTGCCGGGATACTGTCCATTAGAACGGTTGACGGATATGCAGCGGTACCTCCCGGTACATAAATCCCAACTTTTTCAATTGGAATTATTTTTTGTCCGAGTAAGATTCCGTTTTTGTTATTTATTATAAAGCTTTCACGTACTTGTTTTTCGTGGAACGCGCGGATATTGTCGGCCGCCTCTCTGAGAATCTCTAAAAATTTAGAATCTACAGAAGCAAACGCTTCCTCTTTCTCAGCTTCAGTTACTTCAAGATTAATCAGATCTGCGCCGTCAAATTTTTGGGTATATTCAAAAAGCGCTGTATCTCCCTTTTTTCTGACATTGTCAATAATGTCGGAGACAACATCTGAGACATCGGCAGAGAGATTTCTGCGTGCAAAAATTTCACTGTTTGGAACTTCTCCATACATATAAATCCTAATCATTGCTGACTATTTGCTCCTTCATCATTTTAATTATATCTTCTATTTGGGCGGTTTTAAACTTAAAGCTTGCTTTATTGCCAATTAATCGTGCGCTGATTGGTACAATGCTTTCCACAACTTCGAGATTGTTTTCCTTAAGCGTTGTTCCTGTTTCTACGATATCTACAATGACATCTGAAAGTCCGAGAATCGGAGCAAGCTCAATAGAGCCGTTTAGCTTTATGATATCAATGTCTCTGTCTTTTCCGGCATAATATTGACGGGCAATGTTAGAAAATTTTGTTGCAACCTTGAGTGTGCGTTCTCCGCTATCATAGAACCCCCGTTTGGCTGCTACGGCCATTCTGCATTTTCCAACTCCCAGGTCAAGAAACTCATAAATTTCCGGCTCATATTCGAGCAGTATGTCCTTTCCGGCAACGCCGACATCTGCGGCACCGCGTTCTACATAAATTGACACGTCGGAGGGTTTAACCCAAAAATAGCGTATCTGCTTTTCTTGATTTTCAAAAATTAGTTTACGGTTGTTTTCTTTTATTGAGGGACATTCATAGCCTGCGGCTTCAAAAAGTGTATACACCTTTTCGCCGAGACGGCCCTTTGGCAGGGCGATATTTATCATATTATAACCATTCCTTTCAGTCGGGAAAATCCGAGAAGAATATTATTGCACAGAATCGGAAGCTTTTTACATATTACAAGGCAAAGGCGGCTTAGATAAAAATTATATTTATTAAAAATAGAATTTGATAATCTGTTTGATAAACTTATAAGCTGCTGCTCTGGTTAGGTTAGTATCTCAGATCGATAATCTCGCGGTATCTGATTTTATCAGGTACCGCTTTCTGTGCGCTTATACTGTTTCCCTTTGAGGTCTGTTCCTGTACGCACCCGAGAATGGTTTTTGTCTCTGTGTTATTATTATACAGCAGTAAAACATCAATGTCAAATTCATTTCGTGGTGTTTTCAAGTCTTCAAGCAAATCAAGATAAAGTGCAAAGCCGACCGCTTTTGATTTTCTTCCCATTTTTCTCATAAGCTTGTCATATGTGCCGCCTGCAAGAACTCCCTCGCATATGCCGTTGAGAAAGCCTTTAAAGACAATTCCGTTATAGTAATTCATGTCGTTGACAATTGAAAAGTCGAAATGTATTTTTTTATTGTAAGCGGTATTTTGGAGAAGAGAATAAAGAGAGCAGAGCTCGTTAAGCGCATTTTGTGATTCTTTTTCGGTGCAGAGAGGCCTCAGCCGGTTTATAACATCAGCCATGTCTCCGTAAATCCCTGTAAAAGTACAAAGCTTTTCCGATTTTTCTGGGGATATATCGTAACTGTTGCAAATCCGGCGGAGGTCATGTGTATTTTTTTCCGCGATACAATGCGAAATTTCGCGCCGGAAATTTTCATTATCGCTTGTTTCGTTTAACAGCGCGGTTAGAATTCCAAGATGGGAAACTTCGAGAACGAAATCGTCGGTAATTGTTTCAAGACTCTGCGCGGCAAGCCATACTGCTTCAAAAATATCGTAACTGCCGATATCTCCGATACATTCAAGTCCGGTCTGCATAATTTCCTTAAATTGGTGTGTGCTGCCTGAGATGCGGTATACATTTTCATTATAATAGACTTTTTGCTTTATACCGGGCTTGTCTTCGCCGTTTTTGATAATGGAAAGGGTGACGTCGGGTTTTAGGGCAAGCAGCTTTCCATTTGTGTCGGTGAAGGTGATTATGCGGTCACTTATCAAAAAGTCCTTGTTTCTGGCATACAGTTCATATTCTTCAAACTTGCTCATTTTAAATGGCATATATCCGTATCTTTTGTAAAGAGAGCGAAGTGAGTAAATTGCTTTTTCTTCGCTTTTCAGAATATTTTCATCTATCATATTTATAGTTTACCTTTCTTCATAAAACTAAAAGTAAGATGGCTTTCTCTGTAAAGGCAATGGCCTGGCAAGACGCCGACCAAGAGCAAATGTGTACATATTTTTGTCCGATTTCATCTATACTGAAATTTCATATAATAGAACAGGCAGAAGCTTTGACTGAATTATGGCGATTCAATTATAGTGCTCACTTTATCGCTTTATCTTGTTAACATGGTAAATTATATCACACCTAATTTTATTTGTCAATGCCAAAGTAAAAAATAATCTGATAAAAAAATTTATCAGATTATTTAATCAACTAAAAAGTTTTATGAATATCAGTTCTTTGCCCAAGAATCCACATCCTGTGAATTCATAAGCTTAATACAGTCGTTAATTACCTTATCAATACTGTCACTGAGAACATAAAATTCTCCGGTTCCGTTTATTGTATAATAGCATCTTCGAGTAGAATAACGGTAAAAATCAAAATCATAAACTGTTCCGTCGTATGTTCGTATTTCAAATGAAAGCATCAGATTTTCTTCGGAAGTTGAATCCGCATATCCCTCAAGTGAAATTGTAAGCAGACTCCGGTAAAAGCTTCTGAAGTTGTAAAGCTCATTTGCGCTGAAAGCCTTTCCTGTGCTCTGAGGTGTTACGGTAATTGTCTGTCCAGCTGAATCTACTCCAAAATCAAACGTTTCCGATATTTCATCAGATTTAAATGTAAGCTGTTTAATTGTTGTAATATCAATGCTGAACAGAGATTTATCAACATACTGTAAAAGTCCCCAGTCAAGAAAGTCTAAATCATCCGGATCAAAAGCAACAATTGTATTCCAGAGCGCAGAATACGCATATCTGTAACCGTCATTCTGCTCATTTCCGAATAAAACAAAGCTCTCAACACCGTTATATGTATAGTGAAGAACAGTTTCCGGCTCATAAAGGCCGTATTTATCAAGCGTATCCTTTCCAAACACTGCGCGCATAAGCGTCGTTATCTGTTCGACACAGAGATACTGATACTCTTCAGATGAAACATCAACGTCTGTGATATTTCCGTATTCCTTAATGCGGTCAAGAAGTTCTTGTGTTTCCTTGTCTTCGCTTAATGAGAGTTCCGAAAGCTCAGTGCCGATTTCTACAACTCCTTTTCCGGTAAATTCGGAGAATTTTGTTAGAATTTCGCTGTATGTTGTAGAGTTTGGTACAAACCCGACCGGAGCTTTCATTTTGTACTTAATACTGGCCGCCTGATCGGAGCCCGCTGAGGAGGCAGATGACGACGCAGCTTCATCGAGATCAATCCATGCAAGCATTTTTCCGCCGCGCATAATGTAAAAATCTCTTGTCTGATAGTATGTTGTAGTAGACATGGGATAGGATACCATAGAATGAGCTATCGCAGTTACAGGAGCAAGAAGTGTGTTCGAAACACTTTTGGTAAGAATATATACTGCGTTTCGTCCTTCATATCTGGCGTAATAACCACCTGAGGTGGGAATCTGATCTCCTATATAAACAACATGCTCTATTCCGTCGAGAGAAATAATTTTGTACCAAGCCGGATTATTTGCCTCGTCAAGACCGTATTCAGAAAAATCCTGACAATCGGTTGTCACACGGCGAAGCGATATAGTATCGCCGGCAGACACGATCAGCGAAGAAAATACATTTTCGTTGTATGGGACACTTTCATGATTTTCTATATAAAAGTTATCATCGTCTGCCCGGTACATTGCCCATACTCCGTAGCTGTTATGAACCTCTATACGCTTAAGATTAGCTCTTTCAATTTTTTCGAACATCATTATGCTGCCGCTCGAATCAAGAACCTCTCCGTCGAGAAGCTCTTCTGAATTGTCTTCGGGAGTATTCATTTTCTTTATAATTGGAGAAAGTACTGCGAAATATGCAACAGCGAGAACAGCTGCGGCAATCAGCATTATGATGATAAGCTTTTTTCTTTTCTTTATCATAAATGACGTCTCCTGATATATACAACAACACCCGTGATAATTGTAACTACAGGAAGCAGTGCGGAAAGTATTACTGTCCATGCATATGCTTCTGAGGTTGATATATTGAGTTCATTATTGTCGAATATTTTAAATTCAATACCATTGGGAACGGTTATCTTTCCCATTGTTTTCATTGCAGAATAAAGTATATCTACATTTCCGTATGTACTTGAGCCTATATATTTATCTGAAACAAAGTCGGTAGTTCCGCAGGCAAGAACATAGTTATAATTCGACTCGTTATCGATATAACGCTGCTCCGTAGATAAAGTCATCAGATTGAAAGATCCCGTATCAACTGTTTCGTTTGTATCAAAACCGCAGGCGTATGCATTTTCTGACGACGTAAGTACACTTGAGACATCTCTCGTTCCCTGATCTATGCTGGCGCTTTCCCCGTTGTTATACGTGACATAAATCGGCATAGTATAGTTGACGATTGTTCTCGGTACATTTGAAAGTGTGCGCATACTCTTTGTGAGCGTAGATCCGTTTCCTTCTTTTGTATACTCGGAAATAAGTGCAGTCCCGTCAACATTGATACAGCTGCTCGGGTCATATACAACAGATTCTCCGTAAGAGATTCCCCATTCATTAAGCAGCTCGTCAAGATTTGAAAAATTCTGCTTGCTTCTTGCTGACGCGTCCATGAAAATCATAAGGCTTCCGACGTTATCAAGAAAATCATCAATTTTTTTAATTTCATTTACATCCGCCTCAATGCCGGTAAAATCATACTGAGGACCGTTTATTATGATAAGCTGCGCATTTCCGTAATCAATATCTTCAGTGAGAAGATCTATTTCGCGTACGTCATATCCTGCGTCCTGAAGAAGTTTCCAAAGAGTCGAAGTACCAGTCGTTTCTCCGTGATTTACAGTAAAATATGCAATAGGATTTTTCTCCGTCATCTGAATGATAGCTGTTGTAATCTTGTATTCAGCATTAAGAGCATACGGCTCTTGAGTATCGCTGTCGAGTGTATAAAAGCTGTCGGTTGTAAAAACACGATAATCGGAAGATACTGTATTTGTAATAATTACGCTGTTTGTGCGTATTGTTGATCCAAGCGTCGTACGGTATGCGCTGACCTCTCCCGGATGAGCGTTTACATCTACATATTCAATATTTATGAAATCAAAATCCTGTTCAAACAGCTTCGCGCTCTGATGAACAAGTCTTGAATAATATGAGGAATCAAGTTCATCTTCGGTAGTACAGAAAATAATTTTGATTTGTACATCTTCGCGGTCGTTCATTGGATCGAGCAATTCGTGAACAGAGTCAGATATTGTATAAAGACCTTCTGTAGTCATATCGATATACCACTTGAAATTTGTAGCAAGTGCAGAAAACATTACATTAATTGCGACTACAACGGCGATAAACGCTGCTGTCAGGCCAACAGCAGCAGAACCGTATTTAAATTTTTTGCTTTTAAGCAGGCTGTGTTTATTCACAGCTTTTTTGTTATTGCCATTCTGCATTTCCGGCATTGTATCTCTCGTCCTTTCTTACTCTCTTATTGACAGGAGCTTATCTTTGAAAATCCGGCCGTTTATTAGAACATAAAAATTTCAAATATGCTGCAAGCTATTCAAAGACGCTTTAATATTTATGTCCGGTTACTCCCAGCGGCGTTTTTCATATATTCTGACAGTAACGAAAAGAAACACAACCGTAATTGAAAAATAATAAATTATTGCATTAAAGTCAAATACACCGAAAGTAAAATTTTGGAATCTGCTGTAGATAGAAAGCCAATTGCAGACCGCGCGAACCGGATAAAAAGAAATCGCACTGTTTATCATGTTGCAGCACAGACAGAAAAGCAATATCGCAATAGTTGCAATGGCGGCAGTGATTTGGTGTTCAGTGAGCGATGAAACGAATATTCCAATCGCTATAAACGCGGCTCCTAAAAGAAGAACCGCAATAGAATACCCTACAAGAATCGCGCCGTTTTTCTCTACTACAACTCCGCTTGTATCATTGTAGATATAAAGAAGTACAAAATCAAGACACGAAACGGCATATGTACCTGCAAATATCGTGTAAGCGGCAAGAAACTTTGCGCTTACCATGCCGAAAATTGAAACCGGGGAAGTAAGAAGAAGCTGTTCAGTCTTCATA
>CABPZV010000033.1 GCA_902462015.1 uncultured Eubacteriales bacterium
AGGGTATGAAATATACGAACATATGTTGGTCATCGGCACAATTGCACTTCGTATATATATCGGGGTATATTGTTCTGCATACTGGACTGCATGACCTGCTTCATGAGCTGCTACTCCGATTGCAGAAACCGAACGTCCGTTATAAACTTCATTGGAAAGTCGTATAACTCCTGCCTTGGGATCGTAGTGGTCGGTCAGTTTTCCGTTTACAAGTTCTATCGGAATATTTTGAAGGCCATTCTGATCAAGAATGTTTCTTGCCGCTTCGAATCCCGATTTTCCGTTTATAGTTTTAACAGTAGAGTATTTTGAAAACGTACTTTTTACCTTAAACTGTGCCCAAAGCGTTACAATGATTGCTGGGAGCATAAAATACATATCATACATACTAAAATACATAAAATCACCTCCATAACACTTCCGCAGAGTGTTTTCCGCGGTTGTCTGAGAAGAAAACATTCGATAAGGCGTATAGCGCGCTTAACAGCCGAACGTCTTGACAGACGGGACTTATTTTGTCATATTATTTAAAAGTATCTCCCTTGCAGATTCCTCTGCCGCGGATAAAATCTGCTGACGAAGTTCTTTTTTTACCTTCCGGAAGAACCCCAGTTATTTCTATATTACCTTTTCCGCATTTTACTGTAATTATACCTCCCGAAACCGATACTACAGTTCCCGGTATTATATTTATGTTTTCTGATATTCCGGACGGCAGTCTCGCTTCAGTAAATTTGATACGCTTTTCGCCAAGAAATGAGTATGAAAGCGGGGTGGGGGAAAGTGCACGGATAGTATTAAACACTTCTGTATTGCTTTTTCTGAAATCAACTATGCAGTCTGATTTTTCGATTTTTGCTGCATATGTCATGCCCTCATTAGATTGCTTTTGCCTCATATTCTTACATTCTCCACGCTCTATTTTGTAAAGCGTGGAAACTATCAGCTCGGCGCCAAGTATAGACAGTCGGTTGTGAAGGGTTTCAAAATTATCGGTATCAGATATCTCGGTTTCGGCAGTTTCAAGAATATCTCCGGTATCAAGTCCCGCATCCATCATCATTGTTGTAATCCCGGTTTTTTTGTCTCCGGCCATAATGCACCGCTGAATCGGCGCCGCTCCGCGCCATCTTGGAAGCAGCGAAGCGTGGATGTTAACACAGCCGTATTTTGGAGTATTCAGAACATAATCGGGAAGGAGCTTTCCGTATGCCGCGACGACAATAACGTCCGGCGCGAGTATTTTAAGTTCATTTTTAAATTCTTCGTTTTTTAGCGCCTGAGGCTGAAATACCTGAATTCCACGCGATAGAGCTGATTCTTTTACCGGAGGTGGCATCAGCACATAGCCTCTTCCCTTGGGTTTGTCCGGCTGTGTTACTGCTCCGACAAGTTCAAATTTATTGTCGCACAGACGTTCAAATGCTGTTCTTGCAAAGTCCGGGGTTCCCATAAAAAGTACTTTCATAATCTGCTTCCTTCCTGTACCCTGTACGCTACGATGATATGTGTGCTTTTCGTATTGTCAGACTGATACCTTTAGATATTAGTTTTTCATTTCCTTTAATTCCTCCGGAGTCAGCATGTGAACTGCCTTATCCGGATAAAGTATACCGTCAAGGTGGTCAAGCTCATGGCAAAAAGCTCGTGCCGATAATCCGCTTCCTGATATTGTAAAATATTTACCGTTTCTATCTATCGCACGAACCGTTACGCTTTCAGGGCGGTCGGTTATACCCCATCTGCCGGGAATTGACAGGCATCCTTCAAGCTCTTGTTGACGTTCTTCCGAACATTTTATTATTTCCGGATTGATAAGTTCGAGCATACCGGCTTTTTCATGGTCAACAAGAACTATACGCCGAAGAACGCCTACCTGAACGGCGGCAAGTCCGGCTCCTTCAGCAGATATCAGCGTTTCTCTCATGTCATCGAGCAGGCGAATTATGCGCGGTGTAATCTCTTTTACGGGTTTGCTTGTTTTACGGAGAATAGGATCTCCTTCTTTTATTATATTTAAAGTTGCCATTGATATGAAGCTTCCTTTCATTATCATAATACGGTCATTTTGCAGTTTGTTTTTTCATTATGTGTCTGATATAAGTTGAAAATATTTACATACAGTTTAAAGATTACTCGGATCAATATCAATTCCTATCGTATAATCAGCCGATCCGTTTTCGGCATATTTCTGAAGTATGGTGCGGAGAAGAAGCCTTGTGCGGGCATCAGAACGGAGCTTGCATATAATTCTGTATCGGTAACGTTTATTCACACGATATATTTGAGCTTCATAAGGACCGAAAATAACCATACGGACATCTCTGAAATCGCCTTTTAAAAGCGAGCACAAATCAGTATAAAATTTTGAAGAAATAGCTGCTACGGTTCGGTCATCTTCAGCTGTTATGCTGATAAGAGCAATGCGGCAGAACGGAGGAAATAACATTGCTCTGCGAAACTCGATTTCGCTTTTATAGAAGGAGTCATAATTTTGATCTGATGCAAGCTTTATTATCGGATGTTCCGGTGAAAATGTCTGGATAACTGCATGTCCCTGTTTTCCTGAACGTCCTGAGCGGCCGATTAATTGTGTAAGCATTGAAAAAGTACGCTCGTTAGCTCTGTAATCGTCGAGATAGAGCGATGTATCAGCTAAAATAACTCCGGCGACATCGACGCCCGGAAAATCGTGTCCTTTAGTGACCATTTGGGTACCTATCAGTATATCCGCTTCTCCTGACCGGAATCTGTCAATCATTTTGTAAAATGAAGCTTTTGATGATGTTGTATCAGCGTCCATACGCATGATACGTGCGTTAGGGTATCTTATTTTTAATTCTTCTTCAACCTTTTGAATTCCTGCGCCGAAATGTACGAGATGAGACTTTCCGCATGACGGACAGTTTTCTGGTACATGACCTTTGTAACCGCACATATGACATCGAAGCTCACCGTCTCCATGTCGGACTGTGTGATATGTAAGGGAAATACTGCAATTTGGACAGCGAAGAGCCTCTCCGCATGACGGGCAGGAAACAAAATGATTGTATCCACGTCTGTTCATGAACAGAATCGCCTGTCTGCCCTTTGAAAGTACTTCTTTTAATTCTAAGTCAAGCTCCGAACCGATAAGACCTCCACCGTTTTTCTGCAGTCCTGCCACATTGGAAATAATTGTTTCAGGCAGGGACGTACCTCCTATTCGCTCTGTAAGCCTTACAGACAGATATCTTCCGGTCTTTGCACGGTAGTAGGTTTCGATTGATGGCGTTGCAGATGCGAGAAGCAATATTCCGTTGTTTCTGGCGCATCTGAATCGGGCAATGTCCCGTGCGTGATATTTAGGGCTTGTATCTGATTTATAGGTATGTTCCTGTTCTTCATCGATTACTATCATACCTATATTATCAAACGGGGCAAATACGGCGGAACGCGTTCCGATGCAAATATCAACATCTCCATGTTTCATTGACCTCCAGGCGTCATATCTTTCCCCCTGGGACAGCAGAGAGTGTACAATGGCGACACGTGTCCCGTAGCATGAACAGAAGTATCCGACAGTCTGCGGTGTCAGGGATATTTCCGGCACAAGTACGATAACTTGTTTGCCGTCTGAGATTACACGGTCGATCATCTCTTTGATCACTCTGGTTTTACCGCTGCCAGTCACTCCGTAAAGAAGCACGGCTTGTGCTTTTCCGTCGGAGTAGATATTATCAAGCCTTTCATAAGCGGCTTTTTGTGCCGGAGTAAGAGGACGGACATCCGGTTTTATATTGCCGATGTCTGTAAATGGCGTACGGTATATCTCACATTTTTCGATATTCAAATATCCGCGGTCCTCAAGTCGGCGGATAACATTTTTTCCTGCGCCGGTACGGTTTTTAAGCTCTTCCAGCTGAATTTCATCATATGCTGCAAGTTCCCGGAGTACCGCGCTCATAAGAGGAGCTTTCCGCGCATATAAGTCAGCAAGCTCTTCGGCCTCTTCTGAGGCAACTTTTAAAATAGCTGTTTCTTCAAATTTTTTTCCTATTCTGTTTATTGAAAATTCGGTTTTTACTGCTCCGGTACGTTCAAGCTCAGAAAGAAGCCGAAGCTGCTCCTGGGAAAAGATTGACTGTAATGCAGACCGTGTTATTTTTCCTTGTTTTGCCGAGATTGCCGAGAGAATTTCCATGCGAATTTTATCTGTGTTGGACAGACTGGTACGGGACGACATTTCATCAAGCTTTTTATGTCCGTATGGGGTAACTGAATAAACTGTTTTAGTCTTTCCTATGATAAAAGACGGGACTATTGCATGGATGGCGTCTCCGTAAGAGCAGATAATGTGTTCATGCATGTACTCACAAAGCGAGGTCTGTTCTTCTGACAGCGATATTTCCGAAGGAAGAATCTCGGTAATCTCTTTAAGCTTTTTAATATCAAGCTCCGGCTTATCTGTTGTACATGAAATTACAAGCGCAAGATGCTGACGGTTTCCGGCACCAAATGGAACACGGACGAAATCTCCCCGTCTGATAATATCTTTAAATTCATCGGGGACTTTATAATTAAACAGCCGATCGAGGTGATACGGAATATCGATAAGACATACGATTGAATATAATGCAGTATTGTCATGGATATCCGCACTGACCGTTCGATCGGCAGATTTTTGGTCATCATTTCCGGAGCGGATATTTTCGTTTTTTTCGGTTGTACTCATATCCGTATAATTTCCGCTTTCTCCTGTAATTCAATAAAAAGCTGTAGACTATTCGTCTTCAAGCTTGATTGAGCTGTCTACGATACTGTATTCCCCGGTATAAAGGCGTCTGATTGCGCATTTTACGGCTTTTTCATCTCGGATTTCTCTTTTTATCATTGACGCTATGCTTTTTTCCGTTTCTTTGTTTGCAATCTGACGTTCCGCATTTTCACGGCACTTGCAATACTCGTCTGTCACCATACGCGCGCATTTTGCAGTTGCGGAAACGAGAACATATCGGTTGTATTTTCCTTTTGAAAGTTCTTCAGGAGTTGGATATAACATAATTAGTACCAGACCTTTCTTTTTATGGTATGAATTTTAGTAGGTTATATGTATAAATTGTCAAATTAAAATATATGTACTTAAAGTTCATCAGCGAATTCTTGATTTATTCAGCAGTTAAAATAATTCTCGATTAATTTGTCAATGCCGGCTTGATCCGGAAGACTTCCGTTCATTGCCGCCGTAATTTTATCTACGGTTTGTTTAGTGCATCCTGTTTCGTTTACAATAACACAATCATATTTTGGCCAGCATTTAATTTCATCCTGTGCAATTTTCATTCGCTTCTCAATTTGCTCAGGGGTATTCGAGCCTCGTTTTTCGATACGCTTTCGCTGTTCCGATGCTGACGGAGGCAATATAAATATGCTTCTGGCTTCCGGATAGATCCTCATAACGTTTTCAGCTCCATGAACATCTACATCTAAAATAAGTTTTGTACCTGAATTCAGGGCTTCTTCAACTTCATATTTCGGAGTACCGTAGCAGTTCCCGCCGTAAATATTGTATTCGAGAAGTTCTCCATTTTTCAGCATATCGTCGAATTGTTCGCGGGTTACAAACTTGTAATCGCGCCCGTCGATTTCACCCGGGCGAATATTTCTTGTTGTTACAGAAACAGCCTTGCGGCAGCCGAATTGTTCAATAAGCATGTCGATTACAGTTCCTTTTCCGCTTCCGGAAGGTCCGGAAATTATAAGAATCAGATCTTTTATTTTTTTGTTTATATTATAATTCTTGCTCACGCAGTTCCTCCGCAGGTCACAGATGATTTATTTCTCACAGCTTAGCTGTAGGTCAAAAGTCTTCGGCTGTATCCAAGTCCGAATCATCATTGTCAAGACGTCCGGCAATTGTTTCTGTCTGCACAGCAGACAGTATTATATGCTCGCTGTCTGTAACAATGACCGAGCGTGTGCGGCGTCCGCATGTTACGTCAATAACACGGCCTTCCTCTTTTGCGTCCTGTACCATTCTTTTAATCGGTGAGGAGTCCAAGTTTACAATTGTTACAACACGGTGTGCTGCAACCATATTTCCAAATCCTATATTTATAAATTTCATATGACTATTCTGCCTTACGACGCCCTTTCTTATGATATTCTGAAATATCTGACGGATATTAATACAGTGTATACCGGTATAACTTAGGCAAGATGTCCCGCCATTAGGGCGGCAGCCTTAATGGAGGTCGCCTCTTATGGCGGTGGCCTCTTATGGCGGTGGCCTCTTAAGGCGGTGGCCTCTAAAGCGGCGTGTACATTTTACCATTCAGCGGTAGATACAATCTCCTACTGGAATGGTTGCCACGCCATTTGACGTGGCAAGCCCCTTATTGAAAATGCCTTACTGAAATTATTTCCGTAATATATTAATTTTATGCCACCCTAATGGATAAAGCTAAAGCTATTCAACATTTTGAATTTGCTCACGGATACGTTCGAGTTCACTTTTCATTTCAACTACAATTTCTGTAAGCTTAATATCCGAGACTTTTGATCCGATGGTATTTATTTCTCTTCCTATTTCCTGAAGCAGAAAATCGATTCTTCTTCCGACGGGTTCATCAGAACTGAAAGCCTTATCAAGCGCTGAAAAGTGACTCCGAAGTCTTACAGTTTCTTCATCTACGGCAACCTTATCTGCAAATAATGCACACTCTGTAATGATTTTTGTCTCATCAATTTCATTGTATCCTCTTTGTTCAAGGATGTTTTTTAGCTTTGCTTCAAGACGTTCACGATATGCTGATACCATGCGCGGTTCTTCTGCTTCAATTTCACCGGTAAGCATTTCTAAATGTTTTTTCTTATTGGTAAGATCGGATAATATGTTTTTGCCTTCGTTTTTACGCATTTCACAGAATTCATAGACGGCTTTTGACAAAATTTTTTCTATATCGATCCATTCCTGTTCTTCATCAGAGTCAGCCTGACAGAAAGCAAAAATGTCTCGGTTGGAGGCCACATTCATTACGGTTATGTCGTCTTCAAGCTTGTATTCATCTCGAAGCCGTGCGAGTACCTTAAGGTATTCTTTCAAATAATTCTCGTCCAGATTTATTTTGGTGTCACTTCCGTTTTCAGCTGTAATACTGATATTTACATCAATTTTTCCGCGAAAAATCCCACGGCTTTGAAGATAAGGTTTGATTCTGTCTTCAATGTAGGAGTATGTGCGCGGAAGCTTTACTGAGCAGTCGAGAAAGCGGTTATTAACGCTCTTAATTTCTACGGTAATATTTTTTTCGCCTTCGATACCGCTGCAGCGTCCAAATGCTGTCATACTTTTAATCATACGGAGTTACGCCTTTCTATAACTTAGGAAAGATGCCCCGCCATTAAAGCTGCCGCCCTAATGGCGATCGCCTTTCAGTCGGCGGGTTATATTTCACCATTCAGTGGGAGATACAATCTCCTACTGAATGGTTGCCACCCCATTTGACGGGGCAATCCGCTTATTGAAAAAGTCATTTTCAATCATGAAAAAATTGAGCGTTTCCCGTCAATAGGCTTTTTCAATAATAATATTTTACCTCTTTTTGTATAGCTTGTCAACCTTATGGGGTAATATTTTGAAAGTCTTTTGTAAATTTCACGTGATAATATAAAACAGTATTTATTAAAAATAAATCCGAACCTATTTCCGTATGGACAAAGGTTCGGATTTATTTATATTGGTGCTCCATCGGAGAGTCGAACTCCGGACACCTTGATTAAAAGTCAAGTGCTCTACCTTCTGAGCTAATGGGGCAACTTGCAGCCGACATGTTTCCATGTCAGCTACAATAGAATATCATAAAATCAGAGATTTGTCAAGAGCTTTTTGATATTTTTTCATATTATTAAAATTTAATAATATGAAAAGGAAGACTTATATTTTATCTTTATATTTATCAACCATTTCAAAAACGAAATTCGGATTAACTTTCGGAAGCTCAATTGGTGTTGTATCGTTTACCCACGCCGCTTCCCAATTTCCGAGTTCTTCGTAAAATTTATCAGCATGCCATACGATTCGGTTTTCAAACACACGAAGTGTGTCCTCATATGCAGGATAATCAAAACCTTCATTAGCTTTTTCCTCGAGCATATTGAAGAATTTTTCCCATCTTGGTTTGTGATAGCTTCTGATGAGCCCCGACCATTCTTTCCATGCATAATCAAAAAGAAGACTGTTTTGCTCGTTTCCCCAAATTGTAATCTGAATTCTGGCATTGTATTCATAGAGATCTTTTTCTTCGGGAGTAGTACCAAGAGCGCGTGCATCAGAAATCCATTTTTGGATTGTCCATTCCGGCCGTGCTGCGAGCATTTTATCGATATCATCAAGAAGAACCAAAAATTCATCTTTGTATTTTATAAATTCGTCGAACCGTTTGTCTATATAAGAAGATGAAACCTTAGCATAGAGCTTCTGGGCGTAATTTGAAAGCAACTGACGGCAAAAGTCGTTTATATCGTATGAAAGCCCTTCTGTTTCTGATGGAACAGAACGGAGCAGGTCGATAATTTCAAGCAGAATCCTGTTGTCATAGTGAATTTCAAAAGAGTCCTGCGGCCCTGTTCCACGAAGTCTGAGACACGGACGTGTACAAAGCACAGTTCCCCTTTCTGTGTAATCGGTGTTTGGAACATATACGTGGTCGAGAAGAAGCTTCCATGCTTTTTTTGCGTTTTCCGCTTCGGCGCCTGAAACTCCGTAACGCCGCTCTATGTATTTTTCTGTCCATTCATAAGGGTCTACAGAATCCGATCTTGTGAGCATTTCGAGACTGAGGTCATAGAAAGCCGGGTTCTGACCAATTCCTTCCATAAATAGACCCGTACCGCATGCCGCCGGGGCATATTTTTTTGCCTTGCTGAACCCGTTGGAAGCTGCAAGATGCATATCACCGTGCAGACTGCTCATACGGGCTCCAAAGTTATGAAGTCTGCCGACAATGTATTTGTACCCCCAATATCCGTCGTGCCATACCGGAAATTGGCAGTCAAGATCGAGTATCAGCAGATGTTCCGGAGAAACAGCTTCAACTATATCCTTGCGTATAGACCATGCCTGCATAACCCATGTGTAATTTTCATCAAAAGATGCGTAAAGTTCTGAAATTGTTTTTCCGACATTATTCAGGTATTCAGTTCCTTCAACCGGCGGTTCGCCTTCATGAAATGGATCGCACGCGTAAAAACCATATGTTCCGAAGATTTTCTTTTGATTTTTCATGAAGGCTGCGCCTATTTTCTTGAAAAGCGGATCAAGCGGATCGATTTCAGTTGTTACGCCGATGTTATTCCATGTTTTCTTTGTTAAGAACTTACCGTCGGGGAATTTATCTTTCATTAAATTGGGCACAAACCCGGAATAACCTTGCTGAATAGGCTTCATACCGAAGGAGAGCTCTCTTTCGAGTATTTTTTTGCCGAGCTCTTCATGTGATTTAATCCAGCTCATCGGAAGGGGCCCGCCATGATGTTCAAGATTTGTCATAAGCTGCCATGCAAGAAAAGCGGGTCCGGCAAGAAAATCACGTGCTTCCTCATCTGTAAATTCTAAATCGAGAAGTGTTGCGTACCAAACGGCTTCTGTTCCGGTAATAGCGAGAGGCATATTAATACCATTCAGCGCCATCATATCAATTTCATATTCCCAGCGGTCCCAGTTCCACCAGGCTGCGCTGTAGGAATGAGTACAGTAGTTCATATATACGCGGAATTCCTGTTCTATCACCCGCCGGTATGGCTTTGGCATAGGAAGCTTGCCTTTTTCAATTATGGGAATTCGCTTTCCGCACCATGAAATGTTTGCGTTCATCGTATATTTTAGGTACCAGCCAACAGCCGCGGAAACGGATCCTGCATTGTTCCCGCGCAGAATGATTTTTCCGTCTCTTGTATCTAGCTCATATGTGTCGTGTCCGTTTTCGGGCGGAATAGTTTCGATTATAAATTCATCACTGTGTCCCGGAAGGTATCGCTCGATAAGTTCGCGTACAATCTGCATTATTTATCTCCTTTTAATATGTGCGAATATGCAGTTTTTCAGGTAATTTTCCTGTCTGAGCAATTATAGCATAGCTTGTAAAGTTTTTCAAGACATTTTCTTTAGTTTCTTATTGAAATCTTGAGCTGTTCTCATGCTGACGAAGCGTTGTAGAGGCTGTCACGCAGGGTGTATTTATTTCATATACTGTCTTAGGAGAAGCGGCTTCATTGTCTGCTTATTTCCGGAAGAACAGTCGCCGAGAGTCCTGGTAAAGGGCAGTTATTGAACACATCTGTTTATGAGGAAGAGAAAATCAATTTTGCATAAATTAAGGTAATAGGCGATAAAAGAAGGGAATGAAGTTAAATGAAAGAATACAATGAAAAATGTATAATCGCGGTTGGCTCGATGACTTTTGCATTAAAAGGGCAGAAGCTTTTCGGACAGAATAATATCGTGTCTTCTGTAACACATCTTGCTCCGTCTATGACGCGTCACGGTTGTGCTTACGGAATTGTATTGGATTGCCGGTATACAAAAAATGCTGTCGCTCTTCTCTCTGAAAATGGGATCCGTTATTCAGAGGTTATCAAGACGGGCGGTGAGAAGTATTGATATATTTTGATAATGCGGCTACAAGCTGGCCTAAGCCGCCGGAGGTATGCAGGGAGCTTTTAGGAATTGTTTCCGGAGAGTATGGAAATCCGGGACGCGGCAGTCATCGGATGGCACTTGCAGCTTCGGAGAAAATATATGATTGCAGATGTGCTGTGGCGGAGATGTTCGGCAGTAATCATCCCGAAAATGTTGTATTTACCTATAACGACACTTACGCACTAAATATTGCAATTAAGGCTTTTTCCCGTCCCGGATGCGGTATCCTTATTTCAGGTATAGAGCATAATTCGGTTCTCAGGCCTGTAGCTGCACTTTCAAAGAAAAATATACACTACGGTATATATAAGGCCGGGGTAAGTGACGAGGAAATAATTTGTGATATAAAAAGATTGATTACGCCGAAGACAAGAATTATAGTAGCGAATCACGGATCTAATATCTGCGGTTTGAGACTACCGATAGAAAAAATCGGGGTACTTGTGAAGGATATTAACGCCAAGCGCGGAGTTATCGGCAATTCTTCTGTTCGGGGGAAAAATCCTCTTTATTTTATTGTAGATTCGGCTCAGACAGCTGGATGTGCAGAAATAAATATTCAAAAATGCGGAATTGACGCGCTCTGCTCTGCAGGTCATAAAGGCTTGTATGGACCGCAGGGAAGCGGTTTTGTTATATTCGGTGATAAAGCAGCCTCTTCTGCCGATTTTCTTTCGACGGTAATTGAAGGAGGAAGTGGAATTGCTTCGATTGATCTGAATATGCCGTCAACACTTCCTGAACGCTTTGAGGCGGGAACAATGTCTACCCCTGCTATTGCTGCGCTCAAAAAAGGTATCGATTTTGTCAAAGCCCGTGGTACTGAAGAGATATATGCGCACGAATGTGCACTTGGCAAGAGGCTTACTGAAATGCTCACAAGTGTTCGGAATACAAAAGTGTATCTGCCGGAAAGAATAGGCGGAACAGTACTTTTTAATTTTGCTGATATGAGTTCTGAGCAGTTGGCAGGTGAACTTGAAAGGGCTGGAATTTGTGTCCGCTCAGGTCTGCACTGTGCTCCTCTTGCTCATAAAACATTGGGTACTCCAGAATACGGAGCTGTAAGGGTAAGTTTCAGTATATTCAATACAAGGAATGAAGTTGATAATTTTTACCGGGCATACTCTAATATTGTAAAATAACAAACTGTATGTTTGCTGTTCAACAGTACAAGAAAGCCAGACAGTAAAAAACGGGGCTGTCTTAATACTGCAGTCCCGTTTTTTATTTTACACGCCGAACGCAATTGAAAAAATTACATCAGACAATTATTATCAGAAAATTTCTACACCCTCGCCGTCATTAGCAATATACTGCATAAGACGAACGATATCTTTTGCATTTTCTTTTCCGTCGTTATTCAAATCTGCTTTAGTTACTGTAACATTCTTGCCGTCATTGGCTATATACTGCATAAGGCGAACAATATCTTTTGCATTGACAGCGCCGTCTCCGTTTACATCTCCGGGAATGTAATCATTTTTTTCATCTGCTCCGCTGAAAACATAATTTAAGCGTCCGTAAGGAGCTGCGTCGCCATCTTCATAGAATGTCCAGATATCGTTTTCATCCTGATAGTTGTCAGCCCATTTGAACTGCAGGTTCAAAGCGTTTACCTTAGCAGCGTCCAAATCCAGCAATATACGGGGAACAGCTAACATCAGCTTGTTGCCCTCCACCTTCATGTCAACCGAAGCGATCTTAATCCAGTTCTTTCCGTCGTATTTTTCCAGCACAGCCTTACCGCTTTCCGGGGCTACGCGGTTCAGTACATAATCGTAACCTTTCCAATTTGCATGACTTTCATTGCTGGTGTTTAAGAACAGTGTCATCCAATGGTCGGTTGGTTCGGTAATATCATTTGCTGTATCTGCGTAGAAGTAAATATTGCTCAGATCTCTGGCCACTTTCATATTTTGAATATCGTTGCGGCCGGTGTAATTCCTGTACACTGTATAACCGAAGCCTACGGCGTTGCGGGCTGCCGTATCACCGGCATAGTCCTTGTATTGAGCGGTAACATCTTGACTGTTCCATTGGTCGAAGCTTCCGCCTATATCAATGGTTTTGTTTCCGCCGATGTTGACTTTCGGATCTGTACCCTTGTATTTGCGGATGTAGTTTATCATCTGCATGTAGTAATTATCTCCGAAACCGCCTTTCATTGGCTCAGCGTCACGACTGTTGTTTTCATTGGCACAGTCTACAAATACAATAGGTTCTCCGGGAATTCCGTTCTGTCGCTGTGCTACCCATTCGTTCCATCCAGTTATAAAAATCATCTGTGGATCTTTGGCAATGGCATATTCCCACTGCTCTGCGAAATTGTAGCCCATATTTACAGCGCCGTCGGATGTATCATTAGCTCCGTTGTGCCAGCTTCTGCTGCTGTCGTTAGCTCCGTACCAGGCTGTCGCGCTGAAACGGGTGGTGCTGGCGTGCTGGGCAATTGAAACATTCATGATTTCACGTATGCCGTTTAGTCCATAGACCGCATCATCTGTCAGGGAACGGCCAAATTCCATCCACGGGAATCCGTCATCCTTTTTGGCTTCATTCGGCCACTGGTTAGCCTTTATCCGGAAAAAGGATTTTACTGTCGCGGTTGCTGCGGACTCGTCTCCGATGATCATCGGCTTTCCATCCCAGTTAAACCAAAGGCCGCTGTACTCCGGATGTGCCTTATAAATATCGTTGTAAATTGTCGTCATGGTTTTCTGGGAATTAGAATTGGTATAAAATACAACCTGCGGAACGTCCCAGCCGGCTTTCTGGTATTCATCCAAAATGCTCATTAATTTGAGAGCTTGTTTTGTATAGGTATATCCATTAGTGGCGTCAAATACCAGAAAATCTACATCGGCATCGGTCAGCATCTGGACATGCTTGCGCATAACCCACTCATCGTCAGAGGTATAGTATCCGAAAAGCGGCTCACCCCAGAAATGGTGGCTGCCTACAGCTCCGCCTCCTGCTGCAAGCCATCCCTGCTCGGAATTCAGAGCTCCTTCAATTTTTTCAAGCTTGCTGTTGTCATAAGGGCCGGAAGTACCGTGCTGACCTTGCCAGAGGAAGTAGAACACTCCTACATACCGCTCACCTTCCCGGCTGTTTGGCACAGTATCGTTCATGGGAAGCACTCTCCCAAGGTCATCTACGCCTGCCAAAGCTCCGTTTATCTTAGAGTAATTAGTGCTTGTAGATACAGCGCCTTTTTCGCGTACCAAATTGTCAATAGCTGCATAAATCGCCTGAGCATATCCGTTTACTTCATTTTGCTTATCGATTGTTTTTCCATATTCAACCGAATTCTGTGCCTGACGCAGTTCTGCTATGCTTTCACTGGTATAGACGGTTAGGTCTCCCGGAATTTTAGCTATGGCAGACTCTACATCCCA
>CABPZV010000034.1 GCA_902462015.1 uncultured Eubacteriales bacterium
GATGTATAAGTATCAATTTCAAGTAAATCTATCGTTGCAAAACACTCTATTCCGCGAGACCGTATAAAGTTGTTCAGCAGCTCAAGCGCAGACCCGATTCCACATCCGGCTTCAAGCAGACGTTTCAGAAACACACCTGCGACACGTGATGTAAGAGCCGCTTCATGTCCGCTTCCCATTCCATCGCTTATAAGAATATAAGAAAATCCGTTTTTACTATCAAAAGATACGACATTATCTCCGCAAACCGTTTCGTCCTTTTTTTCCAGTGAAGCTGACACGCCTTCAACTGAGATCATCGATACAGCCTCAAGGCACATTGTAACATAATCGTTCTCAACACGAAATTGAGGCTTGCCAAGCCGTCTCATACACACATTTTCACATACCTTATGGAGTTCATCAGAGCTGACACGTACCCTTCCGAGATCCACACCTCCGGCGACAATCCGAAGCTTCCGTTTTCCGAATACCGCAATATTATTTGCGTAAAAATCAAGATAACCAACGGCAGACGACACATTTTTAGAGAGTAGCTCATTAAGCTCATACTCCTCATCACAATCCTTTGCGGCTCCGTCCAATATTTCAGAAACAGCTTCATAGTCGTAAGCAAACACCTCTGTTTTGTCATGTCCTGCTGTACTGTCTGCAAGCCGGGCGTATCTAAGATTTATTTCTGATATAAGGTTTTCCGGAGCTTTACAAATTTTTTTCAGCGTCTGCGGCAGATCATCTCTTTCAATTCTTCCGTTTTTACGCAGCCGTCTCGCGATTACATCTATTGATTCAGACATTGAATCATAATTTTTATCATAACAAATACAGTTGCCGGCACAATGGCGGCAGCTAATATCAAATACATCGCTGCACACCATTCTGGTTTCATAAATCCCCGGAATTTTAGCGCGTCCGCTCAAAGTATGGCATGTCTGTGACAATGCAGAAAAGGCTTCAGACACCGCCTTTACCCTTTCTTTTGTATCAATTTGCCTGCACTCAGAAATTATCGCACAGCAAGTTACACTTTCCGGTATAGACGAAACGTTACTGCAAAAAGATATTTTGGGCAGCAATCCAAATTTTACAAACGGAGCAAAGAGGACAGCAGAAGCAATAATATCAGGCGCAGCAGTCCTCAGCATTCCGGCGCCTCCAATCCAGATTTCCATAAGCACACTGATAACAGCAGCGGCAGACAAAGCTGCCAGCTTTCCTATTCCCAGAAACAGTCCGTATGCCAATCCTGCGGCAGCAAGAACAGGAGAGTCAGTAAAACCGCATGCCAGTCCGCATATAAATCCAATCATCCCGCCGTGCAGAATTCCGCCCATTTCAGCTGCGTATACTGTTAAGAAAAATCCGAAAAACAACGGAAGTGAAAACCCAAACACGACCCAGTCTTTTATAGACCAAAGAAAAATAAATGCCGCAGTACAAATTCCAGTCTCATAAAATACCGTATATCTGCGTTCTTTATCTATAACGCCGGACAGGAGAAAGCATACCGCAGGTGAAACAACCATCTGGAAAATCGTTCCGAAAAGGTCATAGTATAAAAAGCCTCCGAAAACAATTCTAATAATGCCGCCTGCAAAGGAGCCCATGACCGCTGCTGCAGTTTTAAAACCTAAAGGCTCAGTAAAGTAACGCGGTATTCTGTATGGTATCATTCCGGAAACTGCCGTATTCTCAGCTATAGCTGCGCTATCCTCACGGCTGTCAAGAAATTTTACAATTATGATTCTCATTCCGAACGAGACCGTCGAAGAAGCAAGCATAGGTATAATTTCTGACCCTGAAAAAATTGAAGTAATTATCAATCCGGCATATACAAAGACAGTATATTTTTGTGCTGCACATAATAGCCCTATACCAAACGGATAGCTTCCCATAAAGCCCTTGGCACCTCCGAAAAGTGCTCCGGTCAAAACAAAAAACAAGCATCTTCCTGCCGACAATACCGTCCTGATAAGCTTTTTAGTTATCTCACTGTCAAATTGTTTATCGCTCTCTCCCTCCCCCGCATAACTTGGTAAATACTGCTTTATACCGCCTTTAAGCCGCAGGGAAAAATCATGTAAAGTATTTTTTCTTTCCATAAAAATTTAACCGTCCTTTCCGGAATCACAGCACAGACGACACGATATGTAAACAAAAACGCGTCCGCCTTTGTTCAAAACGTAATTTTCAGACTGTTATCCCTTCTTAATTTTGTGTCCCTCATTATATCATCTTGCTTTTAATAAAGCTGTCGAAGGTCACGCGGCGGTTTATGGTTTATTATGAGTATGATTATGCTTTCTTAGAATATTAGATTATTTCCCAAAAATATCCTGCCATTGTTCAATTTATTTTACGGCAGAATGAATTTTTTTGCCGATCGATTTTTTTTGCAAAAAATAAAAACCCAGGAAAATAAATTCCTGGATTTATCATATATTCATTATTTTTTAAATTCATCTGCAAGTTCCGAAAGACGCAATTCAAGCTCGTCCGCTCTAAGTCTGTCAACGGTATATGCACGCCTTAACAAGGACGGCGGTATTGCTCCGTCAAACTTATCAAAAGAGGGTGCTTCACTCTGTGCTACAAGAGATTCAAGATCAATACCACCGGCGGCCTCAGCTGACCAATGTTCTGTCAGTCCCCTGACGTTTCCGGATTCAAGCTTAAAGGTAAAATAACAGCAGCCGTCAAATTCAAGTCCGGAAAGTCCAAAATCCGAGGGAGTTTTCTCCTTTATGAATCTCCGCATAGTCCGAAATGAACGTGTTCCAAGCCACGGAAAAAGACACCATGTATATCCTCCCAAATGAACAATAGATTTTTTTAACATTCCGGTTTTTTCGGCAATAGCCCGGGCATGCAGAAGCCTTTGAACAGCATTTTTCTTTAAATACGGGTATATCGTATTTTCTTCAAGGACGCGGCGGATACGCTGCATAATCTTAGTATGAATCTCTCCGTAATCTCCGGGCCATGCTATTTCCATTTTTCCGTCGACACTTTTAACATATATCAGTTTATGCAAAAGATCAAGCTCTTCAACTTCCCAGACTCTTCCGGCAAGCGCGAAACGATCTCCTACCGGGGGAGGTGTAGTAATCGTACCAATTTCATCAGATCCGCATCTTACAGTAAAATCTTCACTGTCTTTAAAAACAGCGTAAAACTTAAAGCTGTTTGTAAGCCTCTCTCCTTTAAGGCCAATTAAAAGTTCTCCGTCCTCCGTCAGTTCAAGATAATCATTTTTTATCATAGAGACAAGTAAAAGCTTATAGTCATCCTTTGACACATAAGAAAAAGGCGGAAGCGAAAGAATACGTTCTGCAAGCTCTACAGGCGCAAGAGAGCCCGAAGCTGTAAGAACCGACATAGTTTGATGAAAAAGCAGACTAAAAGGAAGCTTTTTTACATTTACAGGCTCTATAAATCTTTCTTCTATATAAAGCTGTATTATAGCAATTGCTCTTAAAAGTCCCCACGGAATAAGCTGCGGAAGCGGCGTATCAGGAAGCGGCTCATCCTCACGGAAAATCATCATCATTTCCGGTATGTTGTCCCTGCGTCCTGATCTCCCGAGACGCTGCAAAAAGCTGGACACCGATGTCGGCGAATCCATTTGAATAACGCGTTCAAGGCGGCAAATATCGATGCCAAGCTCCATTGTAACGGTTGCGCAGGTAACTATATTATCCTCATTATTTCTTAGCCGAGCTTCCGCTTCCTCCCGAATCTGCGCAGAAAGATTCCCGTGATGAATAAGAAACCGGTCTGGCTCCCCTCTTTTTTCTGCTATCTGCCGTAGCGTTGCGGTTACATATTCTGTTTCCTCTCGCGAATTGGAGAAAACAAGACATTTTTTCCCCTTAGTACAATCATAGAGATAATCATATCCGGGATCAAGAGGTGCACTTTCCTCCTTTATTATTTCCTTATTTCCGTTAACATCATGCGCTTCAGAATTGATATCTGTCTCTGCCGCCGGGGCTGTCTCTAAGTTTTTTCTATTACTCTGATCCTCATCAGAATTGTCAATATAAAAATGCTCTAAAGCAAGTCTCCACATAGTCCTGCTATCTTTAAAATACGGAGCTTCTGTCTCTCTCCCCGTTCCGGAGCCCAGCCATAGCGCAGCTTCATCCAGCCTTCCGATAGTTGCGGAAAGTCCGATTCTTCTCGGTATATGACCAATTAACCTCTGCAGCCTTGACAGCTGACAAAGAATTTGATTGCCCCGGTCAGATCCCATGAGAACATGAATTTCATCAATTACTATATACTCAAGCTCTGCAAACAGCCGCGGAATGTCATTAGACCGATTCATAAGCATACTCTCAAGCGACTCCGGCGTAATCTGAAGAATACCCCCCGGCATCTTAAGCGCCTTTGTTTTATGTGAAGCGGCAATATCCCCATGCCAGTGGAAAACTGGTATTCCGGAAAGCTCAAGCAGCTCGTCAAGACGTAAAAACTGATCATTGATTAAACTTTTAAGCGGCGCTATATAAATACAATTAAAAGACGATATTTCCTTTTCAGAAAGCATTGATATAATCGGAAAAAATGCAGCCTCTGTTTTTCCGGATGCCGTTGTCGATGAAAGAAGCAAATTTTTATCTGTTTCAAACAAAATACGCGCAGCTTCGATTTGTACCGGTCTGAGCTCATTCCAGCCATTTTTGTATATATATTCAATAATAAATGGTGCAAATCGGTTATAAATTCCTTTATTCATTTATATCCATATCCTTTTACGTACGCAACGCGTACTTTTACATACTAAAATATTATTTCCGCTCTGGTTCTATAATAAACTTCAGTGCTTTTCAAAAAATATACTAAGGATTATTCAAAACTCAGAGTTACTATAAAACCTCCGCAGTTCGTTCCGCTTATATCATACGTTACTCCGGGTTCTTCCGGAACAGTAACATCTGTATAGTCTCCATTCATAATGGGAACAAAGTAAACTTCGTACCGTTTTCCTGATTTTTCATTAAAACCAAGCCTGTGCTTATAATCTTTAGTCATAACAAGCTCGGTATACTCTTCGAGGCTAAGCCCTTGGGAAGTCATAAAATATGCTGCGACACGTCCCACATAACGAAACAGCCATTCCTTTCCGCTGACTCCTGTAATATCCGATTTTGAATCGTCATACCGTCTTACAAATCCGTACTCCCAGCAATGCTCGGTTATCCACGAATACTCTTTACTGCCGTCGAGTTTCATAACTACCCCGTCATCTGTATATACACTCATATCAAACGACAGCCCTGTATGGTACTCACTGTATCCAGGCTGCGAAACATATTTTTTCGCATAATCGATTCCTTTAGATTCTACCGCCGAAGAATAAATCTCAAGCTGCTCGTCGTAGCTTCTGACACCGCTTGAAATCAAAAGATCTCGTTTGCCGGTTTCCTTTTCAAAATTCTCCGCCATAGAATTAAGTGCTTCAATCGTTTCTCTTTCAAGTCTGATATCGATTGTAGAAATTTTGTAACTGCTGTTTTTTTCAGAATAAAGACTAATAAACTCCATATCCGGAAATGTATATTCATGCGAGTGATTTACAAGTATAAGATTACCTTTTCTTTCAAGAGTATTCTCAATATGAAGCTTTTTTTCTCCCGCCGAAGATTCGGTTTGTGACTCTTTTTCCGTATTGGGAACCGGCAGTTTAATATCTGCAGAATTACCGGGATCTTCTGTTTCCGTATGGCTTTCCTCACCAAAAAGTCCTCCGAATTTAAATCCGGAGAGCAGAGCGAATCCGGCGATCACAGCCGCTGCTGTAATAACTGCAGTCATAATAATCACGAAAGTAAGACTAAAAGTATGAGGTCTGTCGTTTCTATTTCGTGTAAGCTCTTTCCTTTCATTTCCACCAGCCGAATAATTATCTTCATAATCTATGTAATTGTATTTAGTATCATTCTGCGCCAAGTCTTCTATATAATAATTCGAACAGTCATCTGCATCATCTGCATATAATACAGAATCTTCATTTTTCATATAACTCTGCCCGGCTTCATGTTCCTGCTCTGTTCTTATTTCGCACAACACTGAAGATTTTCTGTCTTTATCTGACGTTTCTACAGTATCGTTTTCTTCATTTTCCACACATTCCCGTAAAAAATCAAAGAGATTTGTCTCCTGCTCATCATATTCGTCGTCAAAATTTTTTCCCATAACTGCGGTCTCCCTTTCTTTCCGTATATATTAAACAGCTCACTTCTTTTTTATATTCCGCAAAAACCTTATATATTACAAGCCAAGAGTCAAATGACAAATTACAACAACAAATAAAGAATCGTGTCATAAGCCTGCGACACGATTCTTAAAGTCAGTACAATTTTTCAGTTGGAAATACGATTGCTTATATCGTACAGCTTTTTGAATGCGGCAAACTTTTCATCACAGAAACGCTGCATATCTGCAATCTGTTCTGCAGTGTATTTTGCTTCCAGCTCTCCGGGCTGAACCTTTCCTTTGTACAAACGGTCCAGCGAGAGCGCGTAACCAATATCCATTTCAACAATATTGTCATGCTGCAGACAAACAACCAAATTACTCTTACCGTCAAGAAGAGCCTCAACAGCTGCTTCTCCCATACGAGCAGCAAGAAGGCGATCACGAAGCGTAGGAGATCCACCCCTAACGACATGTGCAAGACGCGCAAACTTCGTTTCAATTCCGGTATTCTTCTGAATCCGTTCTGCCAGCTTTTCACTGTATTGTTTATCCCCTGCCGAATCAAGCGGGATACCCTCAGCTACCATAACTATAAAATTGCGTTTTCCGCTTT
Source organism: uncultured Eubacteriales bacterium (assembly GCA_902462015.1). GTDB lineage: Bacteria > Bacillota > Clostridia > Oscillospirales > CAG-272 > UMGS911. Next base: position 6,818 of record CABPZV010000034.1, read on the forward strand.
CTTTCTGTGCAATAAGTTTCTTAATCGCAGCATCTTCATCAAAGGGTATTTCCTTAACGGCAATGGCAGACGCGCCGGTCGCAATACCGGCCTCAAGAGCGATATAGCCTGCCGCACGTCCCATAACCTCTACTACGTTACAGCGCCTGTGCGAATCACATGTATCACGGAGCCGGTCAACCATCTCAATAACCGTATTCATAGCCGTATCAAATCCGATAGACTCGTCCGTCGATGAAATGTCGTTGTCAATTGTGCCCGGAAGTCCGATACACGGAATCCCATAATTTGTAAAATCAGTCGCTCCTCGGAAAGTTCCGTCTCCGCCAATTGCAACGATACCGTCTATGTTATTTTCAATGCAGGTAGCTTTAGCCTTTAGGATTCCCTCTTCATAACGAAATTCGTCACAACGGTCAGACCAAAGAATTGTACCGCCCTTACCGATTATATTATCAACGTCACGTTCGTGAAATACCTCGAAATTTTTATGAATAAGACCCTTATATCCCTCAAAAATACCAACCACTTCAACACCATGTGCAAGCGCTGCACGGGTAACTGCACGTACGGCCGCATTCATTCCCGGAGCGTCTCCGCCTGAAGTCAGCACACCGATTCTTCTGAATTTTGCCACTTTTATTTCACTCCTTAATCATAGCAGAATTATTTATCTTATAAATATTATATATACCGCTTTTTACAAAAATTTTCAAGTGTTTTTTGTAAATTTATTTTACTTGTGACTTCTTTTACCTTTTTCAGCCTTTCTGACATTTTCAATTCTCAGCTTTAACGATTTCTGTCCGGATATGTTTTCTTTATCATCAATGAAAGCCTCATTATTAATATGATGCTGAAAATTATTTTGACGTCTCATTTCAAGCTCTTTTTTCCTAATTCCTTCAGCTGCTTTCTCTTCCATTTCCATACGTTTGCGTTTTTTCCTGCGAATTATCAGCACTTTTAATACTGCGAAAATACATACGCCTGAAAGAACTGCTGAAATAATAAACACGATTACCAGCACAAAACGCGTTAATTTACTCATATCTTTTTTATAGGCGTCTAATTCCGATATCAATAATGAATATTCTGCATTCGCTCTGTTTCCATCCCCATCTTTTACCCAAACAGTCATATGATCAACTGTTCCGTAACTTTCCGCAGCCTGAGATATATCAAAATAAATCTTTGTCCATTCACCCGGCGATATTTCCGCAGTTCCCTCATATACGTCACTGCCGCCTCCGTTCCGATCAGAATAAATGCGAAAAAGAACATTTACAGATGCTGCTGAAACGGGAGCTTCAGTTTTTATATTTAAAGCAATATACTTCATTTCAGATATATTCAAGCCTGTGGGAAAATGGCGGCTTATACCCATATATTCATCTGTTCCGTTTGGTATTAGAGACGCATACAAGGCAAGATGACTTCCTGCATCTTTACTTTCACTGCCTGATAGCTCACGTATACCGGCAGATGATGCATTTTCCGTTGGTAAAAAACCGTTCAGTGTTCCATCTGTAAAGCTAAACAAACTGTACGGCTGACAGCTTTGTAAAATACTGCCTTCTGTTACTGCAGCTTTTTCAATAATCGTTCGCTTTATATATGTATTTACGTCAAATCCGTATATAAGAGAACTCCATTCTGTAACACCTAAAAACGACAGATATTTCTCCGAGAATTCAAGCGATCTTTGTGTGTCTATATATCTGAAAACATCGTAGACCGGTTTTCTTTCCCCGTAAATTTCGCTCTCTTTATTCCCATAAGTACACAGTCCAAAAAATACACCGTTTTCCAGACGATTATCAATTTGACGGCAATAGATCACCGATTCAATACCGTCAAGAACAGCCGCTTTATAGTACGCATACGAAAACGCCGCCGCCTGCTTATCAAGCGCCGCTGTATCCGACGGATCGGCAGATATTCCAAACTCAGTAATGGCAATACTTCGCGGCTGACCATGATATAGAAGCTCGCTTCGCTTAAGATAATCACAGAGCACTTGTATATTTGACATAGTTATATATGGAGTATCAAAGTCAGTCTTAGCGTTTTCATCCGCCCATATTTCGGTCAGACTATAATCTGACGCATATGGGTTAAATGCAATATTCCAGGGAATATCTCCCGCTTTTGATGCTATCCTGTCAAGTATATCGCGTGCGGAATAATCAAGTCTGATATTTACACCCACTTTATCATTTACCGCAGGCTGATTAAAATTGCAGCCCAATGATATGTATACTCTTGCATTTGAATATACAGAACGGACAGCAACATCCGCTGCGCGCAGAAGCGTTACATATGCATCGGTGTAAGACTCAATATCCTGCTCCCCCATATTGTTATAATACCGGTTAGAGTTAATCTCATAGCCAATAATATAGCTCCCTGCAAATCCGTTTTTTCCGTCCGGCGCCGTATATCTCCCAGCTAAAAATGCCATAAAAGCTTCAAAATATTTGAGAGAAGTTTTCTCCGCTGTGTTAACTGCGTAATATGTAACTGACGGCGACGCATCTGCAGAATACAGACATTCAAGCGACTTAGGCAGAGAATCCTCCGGCGCAGTTAAAAGAATATTAAGATAGACGTGAATTCCGGCGTCCGTACAGGTTTTAATCCGGTTGTCAAGAATTGAAAGCTGTTCTTGATCTAAGTAATATGTAGTTCCGCAATAATCAAAAGCAGCTCCATATTCGGTATCATCAGTATAATATTTGTTTATTGGAACATTCAAAACAGTATGAGATGTTCCTAAGTACTGAGCATCCGCGATGTATTGAAAGGTTAATCCCTTTTTAGAGGCCGCTTCCGGATATTCGAAACTGCGATCAGCAAGCTTCTCATAATTTTCAATATAGCGAGCATCTGTAAGTACAGTGTAATCTCCGGAATCTTCAAGTACAGCACATAAATATCTTGCATACAGCTGCTCAGAATTTATATCTAATGAAACAGAAAAACTGTATTTTTCCCCTGCAATCGCCTTATTGTCAACCGGATCAAATGCCCCGATGTTTTCAACAGTCTGATATGGATATAACTCAAACAGATACAGCTTTTTTCCTTTATATGTCTCCGCCATACTGTCAGAAAGAGTTACGGAAATATCAACTGTTTTTCTGTCGTCGCTTACAGTAACTGAATCGACTTTGTTTTCAGTTTTATCTTCCTGCTGCTCAGAATCAGAACCCAAATTAAGATTCGTCTCAGCTTCAAAGGCGGTATCTTCAGCGGCACATCTGAAAGGTAAAGTTAAAAAAAGTGTAATAACAGAAAGAAATCCTGCGGTTATACGAACATTAATTGATGCGCTTTTTTTCGTTACAATTCTGTTCCCTAAAGTCCACTTTTTATCCGGAGTCTCATTTCTTTTTTTTATTTTCATAACAATAATCCTGTTTTACCTAATAATATCCATAATTTCTTACGAAAAATTGTATCTGCCATGAAAACGCGCCCATACTTTCAACCTTTATTTATACAAATACATTCAACTTCAATACAGACTAAAAGGCAAAAGCCGGAAAATCGTCCGACTGAAGCGAAGCCGGCAAAGCAAAGCGGCAGGCTTATAAGCTATAGAACAATCTTCCGGCTTTTAATGGCCTAAATCACATGTATTTAAAAGTTTAAATTCAATTTTGCGCGGCATCGGCAATCACAGAAAAATCAGCCGGCTTAAGGGAAGCCCCGCCAATAAGGCCGCCGTCAACATTTATCTTTCCGAGAAGCTCCGCTGCATTAGCGGCATTCATTGAACCTCCGTACTGTATAGTAAGCGCCTCAGCCGCCTCACTTCCATACAAAGCTGCAACAGTATTTCTTATAATTCCGCATACCTCGTCAGCCTGCTCCGCGGTAGCTGTTTTTCCGGTTCCAATTGCCCAAACCGGCTCATATGCGATAATAACATTCTTAATCTGTTCTGCTGTTATACCAAGAAGAGCAATTTTCGTCTGCAAAGATACAAGCTCGGCTGTTATACCCTGCTCACGGTCTTTCAGCATTTCTCCGACACAGATGATAACCTTAAGCCCTGCATTAAGAGCAGCCTTTGCACGTAAATTTACCGTCTCATCAGTTTCTCCAAAATACTGACGTCTTTCGGAATGTCCTACAATAACATATTCGACTCCGCATTCGGTCAGCATTTTTGCTGATATTTCTCCCGTATACGCACCCTTTTCTTCAAAATGTACATTTTGTGCCCCAATTTTTATGTTGGTGCCCTTGGCAGCCGATACAGCTGCCTGTATGTCAACAAACGGAACACAAAGTACAATGTCACAGTCATTTTTACCGCTTGTAAGATCCGCAATTTTTTTAATCGTATCAACAGTCTCCGACGGAGTATTATTCATCTTCCAGTTACCGGCAATAACCGCGCGCCTGAATTTTTTATTCATTTTTATGATCATACCTTTCATATAGACTTAAGTTTATTATTAGTCCTTATCATTCAGACATGCAATTCCGGGAAGATCCTTTCCTTCGAGGAATTCAAGGGACGCGCCTCCACCCGTTGATATATGAGTCATTTTATCTGCAAATCCAAGAGACTCAACAGCTGCTGCAGAATCCCCGCCGCCAATGATTGAAATTGCTCCAGATTCTGCAATTGCCTGCGCTACAGCACGTGTTCCTGCTGCGAAATTGTTCCATTCAGATACACCCATCGGTCCATTCCATACAACAGTTCCGGCGCCCTGAATCGTTTTTGCATAAAGCTCCTGAGTAATCGTACCGATATCAAGACCCATCCAGCCGTCCGGAATACTGTCCGAATAAATTCTCATAAATACAGTGTCCTCTTTGTACTCACGGCCTATCACATTGTCAACAGGCAAAAGAAAGTTCACTTTCTTTTCCTTTGCATTCTTTATAAGGTCAAGAGCAAGATCAAGCTTATCCTCTTCACAAATAGAAGACCCTGTAGTATTTCCAAGAGCACGGAAGAATGTATACGCCATACCTCCGCCTATAATAAGAGTATCTACCTTGTCAAGAAGATTGCTGATAACTCCGATTTTATCAGAGACCTTTGCCCCGCCGAGAATAGCGACAAAGGGACGCTTCGGTTCACTGAGAGCACCGCCCATAATCGATATTTCTTTTTGAATAAGATATCCGCATACTGCAGGAAGATAATCTGCTACGCCTGCGGTTGAAGCATGTGCGCGGTGAGCCGTACCAAATGCATCATTTACGTAAATTTCCGCAAGGCCGGCAAGTGCTTTTGCAAATTCCGGGTCATTTTTTTCCTCTTCCTTATGAAAACGGACGTTTTCAATCAGCATTATATCTCCGTCTTTCAAAGCCGCAGCCTTTGCATGAGCATCTTCTCCAATAACATCTTTAGCAATCGGAACATTCTTTCCAAGCAGTTTGCCAAGCTCATCTGCTACAGGTGCAAGCGAATATGCCATGTTAAATTCACCCTTTGGCCGTCCGAAATGAGAACAAAGTATCAGTTTTGCACCATTTGAAGAAAGGTATTTTATTGTCGGAAGCGCCTCTACTATACGCTTATTATCCGTTATTACACCATCCTTCATTGGAACATTAAAATCACACCTAACAAGAACTTTCTTACCTTTGCAATCAATATCCTCAATTGTTTTTTTGTTATACATTAACTTCACCTCAAAAATAATTTATACCGAAACGGACGCACAGCACCGTTATATACTTTATAATATTACCACATCTGGGTTGATTTATCAATATCTTATGGTAAATTTTTCGATTTTTAACAATTATTTTTTATTCTCTATAGTACACGCATCTATCAAAATATTTCCTTTTCTTCAAATAATTGTTTTGTTTAAAACATGCTCTTCAAAAATATTATTAGTTGTGACAAATCTGCCGTTTTCTGCATAATATACTTACAGAGATCCTGAAAATAAAAAAGGAAAATAAAAATTCCGCCATCAATGGCAGAGGTGAATACTTTGAACAGTGAAATTAAAATTGCGGTCATTGGCGGAGATGAAAGACAGCTAATCACCGCACAGGAACTATCGGATGTTGGTTTTGAAGTTGCCGTGTTTGGTTTCAGCTCATATAAATTTGACCGAGGTAATATTACACGCTGCATGGATTTAGAAGGTGCTGTCCGTAATTCTGCGGCTGTTGTTTTACCGATTCCATTATCTAAAGACAACCGTCACCTTTACTGTCCTTTAGGTTCTGAAGATCAGCAAAATAAACTTTTTGAGGATCTTTTTAAAATAATTAAGCCGTCTCAGCTTGTCATAGGAGGAGGTTTAGGAGAATTCTTCCAATCTGCTGCAAGTCATCATGGTATCAGGTTATATGACTGCCTTAAGAGAGATGAAGTAGCTATACTGAACGCCGTTCCCACTGCGGAGGGTGCGCTTGAAATCGCATTTCATGAGCTTCCTGTAACCCTATACGGCTCAAAAGTACATGTTCTCGGCTTTGGCAGAATTGGTAAAGTCCTTGCAAAATCTTCGTACTCTCTCGGTGCAGATGTCACCGTACATTCCCGAAATGCTTCGGATATGGCATGGACAAAGATTTTTGGTTATCACAGCTCTGATATAAGACAGCTAAGCAGCAATCCGCACCCATTTGCCGATGCGGCTGTCGTTTTTAATACCGTGCCGAAAATTGTTGTCACTGCTCCCGTACTAAATAAAATGTCAAAAAAAACATTGATTATAGATGTCGCTTCAATGCCGGGCGGCATTGATAAAGCTGCTGCAGAAACTGAAGGAATAAAATTAATCCACGCGCTTGCGCTTCCCGGAAAAACCGCACCTGTATCATCGGGAAAAATAATAAGTGATGGAATTTTTGGAATTCTACAGTCTGAGGGAATCACACCGTAATTTTTATAAGCGAGAACTGGAAACCCGTCATTCATTTCTATAATCATAAGTTAACTGAAATTCTGAAGTAATATTATCAATAATTTATATTCAATAAGGGGCTCGCCCCGTCAAATGGCGTGGCAACCATTCCAGTGGGAGATTGTATCTCC
>CABPZV010000035.1 GCA_902462015.1 uncultured Eubacteriales bacterium
ATTGAATACTCGGGAAATGACTGTAAAAATTATGGAAAACGATATTTATTTCAAAGTAGATGTTGACAAATAAAAAAGATAATGATATAATCATAATTGTAAGTAGTAACAGATTAGTTTTTATTTAAATGGTACATATACTGTGCAGATAAAACAATCTGTTATAATATCAGAAAACTAAGCAAGTTAAAATGGAGGTACATGATGAAAAAAACAAAGAAGAAGTTTCTTTCTGTACTGTCTGCCGGTTTAGTAGCTGTACAGGCAGTTGCACCTATACTCGGCGCTGGTGTCGGTGCAGTATCGGAAGAGAATCTTGTCAGAAAAGCAACTCCTATAATCGACGGAGAACTGGATCAGGAATACGCATCATCATATAGCGTTAAACTTTCGGATATGATGAAAGCGGAAAAGATTGTGCTTACGGCTTTCCAGATGCAGGAATCTGCGTTCAATACCGTCTACTTTGATGACGATGACAATCCTACCGGTTATATAAAAATATATGCGGAGGATGGAAGTGAAATCACTCCTGAAATTTTTGCCGATACTTACGACAGTGACTACAGCTCTCTTCCAAAGGATGATGAGGGAAATATTACCTGCACATTCGAATGGACAGACGCCGGATATGCGAGCGAATATTTTGCAGACGTTACATATTCATTTCTTTGGGATGATGAAGCAGTTTATGTATACGCTTCTGTAACCGATAAAAATTCTTTGGGCTATACTAAGGAACAGCTTGATAATTATTTTGCAACAGGCTGGACAGGACGCCCCTGGCTTATCGACTGTGTTTATGCGACATTGAGAATTGATAATCATCCTTACACAGCATATAAGGTGTCAGAAGGTAAGGAGGAAGATGGTGATCATCCGGAAGGAGAAATTTACATCGATGAAGAGAACTCTACTCCATATACAGATATTACTGTAATAGCGTCCGGAACCGGAAGCGGAACAACATCGAACGGTACGCCTGTTGAATATGACGGTATTTTCTATTATTCTCAGAGCGGAGAAAGTTATTTTGACAAAGAGACAAATAGCTATGTTTGCGAACATGAAATGACAACGCTTAACGATTTCTGCATCAATTGGTATGAATATACATTTTTTACAGATGATCATCCTGGAGGAGCTGAGCGCAGAGCAATGATTTGTGACGGTTCCGACAATGTTGAGGGTGAGTCGACATGCGTAGACAGTCTGAATCGCTTTATTGATAAACATATTTTTACCCCGGAAAGACTTGAAGAGAGAAATAGCGGAAGAGCAGAAAATCTTAAAGATGCTGCTATTCAGGCTACAGACAATGGATATGTTGTTGAAATGAAGATTCCGCTAACAGAAGAAGCCATTTCAGCGATTAAAGATAATGAAAATGTTATCGGATTTCTGCCGCAGAACATAAACGCTATTCCGCTTTCTTTCGGTACAAGTGTTGATAGCGGCGGAAACGCAGCTAAATGGTTGCTTAGTACTACGAATAATAAAGCTGTATCACTTAAGCTTACAGAGGAAGCGTATGTTTACGTTCCTGGAGATGTAAACGGAGATGGCGTTGTTAATGCAAAAGATATCGTTCGTCTTATGCAGTATATTGCTAATGATGGTAAAGGCGTCACAGTAACCAAAGCAGATTTGAATAATGACGGAAAAGAAAATGCAAAAGATATCGTTCGTCTTATGCAGTATATTGCTAACGGCGGTGAAGGCGTAGAAATTTTCTGACGATGATTCGGTCTGATGCGTTTGTTTAATTGTATTTGACGTGTTTTAATAAAGTTAATTAAAATAAAAAGCACCTTTTCGCAGGATATTTTATATACCTGCCTGAAAGGGTGCTTTTATTATACCGTGAGTTACCTGACAAGCCGCAATGTTTCGGGGTTTTGTTTTGCAAAATCGCCGCTTTTAGCGGCAAAATAACCGACGCCTTTCTGAATTTATAACTTACGCAAGATGTCCCGCCATTAAGGTGCAGCCTTAATGGCGGGTTACATTTTACCATTCAGCGGGAGATACAATCTCCTAAGGAATGGCAGGTTGGCTTTGCCGACCCTTGCCACGCCATTTGACGGGGCAAAGCCCTTTATTGAAATTTTATGCGGAAAGGCGTTTAACTAACTGTCTATATTATTAATTGTCAGTAACTGCTGAATTGGTTATATATAACCGATTAAATATTTTAATTAAAGCAAGAAAGAGGTGGGAAACTTGAGAAATAAAAGCTAAAAAACTTTTTAAGAATCAAAGCATCCGTATACTGACCACGATTTATATGCGCCAATTTCCATACTCTTTTTGTCTGTAGGATTTTCATTTGCTCCGGTTGTAAGATAAAATGTAAACGTTCTGTTTTTTAAAGCTTCATCGGTAAATTCAGATAAATTTTCAGGATATATAAAAGCGGTAATTTTATCTCCCTCTTTAAAAGTTCTGAAAGTATTTTCATACTGCTCGTGTACTTCAGAGATTTTAACAGTCAGCTTACAAACGGTGTTTACTGATACGTTAGAAGAGTTACTTGTATAAATCTCATAATCTTCGATTTCTCCGTCGCAGATAAGCCAAACGTTTCCGGCTGATTCTGTATCTGATATAAATAAGGAGCGATAACCTGCCTCGTCAGCAGGAAAGTTTTTTTCAGCCGTTCTATATGAAACTGTTGATATCCAGTCGCTTGGCATGCCGATACTGTATTTAGAGGACAAAGAAAATCCTCCGTTTTCCGAATAAGGGAGAAGTCCGCGGACAATAGAAAAGCCGCAGAGGAGGAATAGCGCGCCGGCGCTGATTATGGCTCCGATGCGGAGAAACTTATCTGTCGGAGTAGATATGGTATTTGCTCCGCGGCTTTCATTTTGATTAGAATTTACTGTTTTTTCAGAATAAGATATAAATTTCTCATCAGGTACAATTTTCTTTGAACTGCGTTTTTCTTTTTTCATACCATTTACCGCGTCTTTACTGTTTAAAGACTTCCTCTCTGCAGAAATTTATTTTGCTTATATGACTGAAATTGCTTGTATATACTGCCTATATTAAGTATAACATATTTTAATAAAAAAATCCATAGTTTTCTGCAGTTAATTTATGTTTATTTTATGAGATTGGAGAAAGTATTTTTAAGTCAATAATAAGACGGGACTGTGCCGATTAAGAATTTCTTAAGGATTTGCATAATTGTATCTTAAAAATAATTTTTGTATAATTAATTCAGAATAAAGCAATACAAAATTGTCTCTGTCAATTTTGTATAGGCGTGTCTCGAAAACTGCATTTTGTAAATAAATGAAGATGTCTTGTCTGTTAAGATGACTGCATGTCATTGTGTCGGCCAACAGGCGGCTGTTAAGATAAGACATTAGGGTAACAGACATTTGTCTCTACAGGTAACGGGGGTCTGCTTCATTTTTCGGTGGTGACATGGTCTGCCTCCTAAACATCCATAACAGCGCTGTGCGCTTATTAAAGTTTCGGTTCGCCTTTGTTTATATCAACTTTACAAGAAGGTAAAAAAATGATATACTTACAATTAATCGGTAAAATAACGGCAGTTCTTCTTTTTGTTTTCGGAGCATATCAGATTCTGTATATTCCGATCGCGCTTATTATTCGCAAAAAAGCGGGTGAAGCTAAAGAAACAAATAGCTATGCCGTACTGATATGTGCCAGAAATGAAGAAAATGTGATTTCAGATTTAATTTCCAGTATAAAAAATCAGACATATAATCAGGAGCTTATAAAAATATTTGTAATGGCGGATAACTGTACAGACGGAACAGCCGCGATTTGCCGTGCGCTTGGAGCGGTGGTATACGAGCGCCAAAGCACTGAAAAGGTCGGCAAAGGCTATGCGCTCGAAGCACTTCTTGAGGGGATTGCGGCGGACTATCCGGACGGATTTGACGGTTACTTTGTTTTTGATGCTGACAATGTGCTTGACAAATCATATATTTCGGAGATGAACAAGGTTTTCTGTTCAGGATATGATATAGTTACCGGATACAGAAACTCAAAGAATTACGGAGACAATATGATTTCAGCCGGTTATGCGCTTAGCTTTTTAAGAGAAGGAAGATTTTTAAATTATCCGAGATATGTTGTAGGTTCGGGGTGTACTATAGGCGGAACGGGCTTTATGTTTTCGAGAGAGATACTTGAAGAACAGGGCGGATGGAAATTTCATTTACTTACGGAAGACATCGAATTTTCTGCGTATCATATAATCCGCGGAAGAAAAATCGGTTTTGCTCAGGATGCGGTTTTCTATGACGAACAGCCTGTTACATTCCGGCAGTCGTGGGACCAGAGGATGCGATGGGTAAAGGGATATATGCAGGTTCTTAGAAAATACGGTTTAAAGCTTATCCGCGGTGTATTCAAAGGAGAGTTTGCGTGCTTTGATATGCTTTCCTCATTAACTCCGATTTTCATTTTATCGGCAGTCGGTATGCTTACAAATGCGCTTACTGCGCTGTTAATGCTGTTTTCCGGTACATCTGGCTCACTCGCTGCAATCGTGCTGTTTGAACCGCTGATTTGGGCATACGGAACTATGTTTTTAATAGGCTTTATTACTGTAATAAGCGAATGGAACCGGATTCATACGTCTGCATTGAAAAAAATTATTTATTCTCTGACCTTTCCCGTTTTTCTGCTGTCATATCTGCCGATTGCAATTGCCGCTCTGTTTTCAAGAAACGTCAGCTGGAAACCGATTGTTCACAGGGGAAGCCGCACATCTCTGCCTGCAAGGCTGAAGAAAAGGCTTGACTGATATCTGCAATTTTCAATAAGGGGCTTTAGCCCCGTCATAAGGCGTTTCAGTGGTGGAATTGAACCACCACTGAAAAAAGCAGGTGGAATCCGCCTATAGAGGCCACCGCCTTAAGAGGCGACCGCCATTAAGGCAGTGGCCTTAATGGCGGGACATCTTGCTTTTAGTTATTATGTAATTTGTCTGTTTGAGGAGGCGTGAGGTATATGAATAATATTCTGATTTGTGATGATGAAAGAGATATTGTATCTGCAGTAAAAATTTACTTGACTGCCGAGGGGTTTAATGTGTTTGAAGCGTATAACGGCAAAGAGGCTATTGACGTTATACGCCATGAAGATGTGCAGCTTGTTCTTCTGGACGTCATGATGCCGGTAATGGACGGTATTACAGCCATCGCACATATACGTGAAATTTCAAATGTTCCCGTTATAATGCTGACAGCGAAATCGGAGGATACCGACAAAATACTCGGATTGAATGTCGGTGCTGATGATTACGTAACCAAGCCGTTTAATCCGGTTGAACTGATTGCAAGGGTTAAATCACAGCTTCGGCGCTATATGACACTCGGCGGAGGAAGTGCAAAGCCGTCTCAGCTGACGATAGGCGGCATAAAGCTTGATGACGATTCAAAAAGTGTTACCGTCGATTCTGTTCCGGTCTCTTTGACTCCGCGGGAGTATGACATTCTGCACTTTTTGATGCGCAATGTCGGTACTGTATTTTCACCGCGCGATATTTACCGTAATGTGTGGGGAGAGGAGCCGTATGGTGCTGAAAATGCAGTAGCAGTTCATATAAGGCATCTGCGCGAGAAGATTGAAATCAATCCCGCTGATCCAAGGTATATAACTGTTGTGTGGGGAAAGGGTTATAAAATTAAAGGTGAGTAACGCCGTCCGGAGGGAATGAAGATGATTATGAAATTGAAATCGAATACCGCTGTTAAAGTTACGGCTGTTATTCTTTTATTTCTGACATGCATAGGAACCTTTCTGTCTGCTTTTATGTGTTTCCTTATGACTTACTTCAACTCGTATCTGGACGGAGGTCTGAAACTTAAATCAAGTGCTCTTCAGATGCTTATTTCAAGAAATTGTTATACTATGGACGAATATCTGGAGGCAGTATACTACGGCAATGAGGAGGCTGAGGAATATTATTCTAAGGAAATATTAAATCCTGAAAAAACTAATCTCAGATTTTATATCAGCGATGATAAGGATAATTATATCGCCTCTAACGCTGATAAGGGTTCTTTTTCAGAGCTTGACTATTTTTACCGTACATTTACCGAGTATATAGATGGAACAGAAATTTATGTAAAGAAAACTTTCAGTACGTCAATAGATGCATATTCTTTTATAAATGAGTATAAAAACAGGGAAGGCTTTGAGGTAACTAATTATTATGTAGAAGCTGAAATCGACGGTGTGTATACAGCGACGGTATACGGCTGTGACGTTGAAAATACAAAAATGCGAGTTAGCCTGGGAGTTGATTCGGATCTTCCTGTAAAGGATATATTTTATCTTGCCGATTCGGCTATAGAAAGAGCTGTATCTTTAAGGTACAGTCTTATATGGAGTGCTGTTATATTTGCTTTTTTGAGCATTGTAATTTTTGTATTTGTTATGTGTACGGCGGGACATAAAACCGGAAAGGATGGAATTTACATTGGGTATCTTGACCGTATTCCCTTTGATATTGTAACAGGAGTCCTTTTGCTTCTGGCAATTATTCCTGCCGCTATAATTTATTCGATATATGATAGCGGAATATCAATATTTATTTTCTGTGTTTCTCTAATTTTTTGGTTTCTTATATTGCTTGAGTTTTTCTGGACGCTTGCCATAAGGGTAAAAAACCGTAACGTTTTCAAAAATACAATAATATATATGCTTCTTCGTTTTATATATAAGCTTTTAAAAAAGCTTGTTGAAGCAATTATATTTACATTTAGAAATTTACCGATTTGCTGGAAAGCATGTCTGATATACGGCGCTCTGACAATTTTTGAATTGCTTGTTATGAGCAGCGGATCAATGATAGGCTTGTTTCTGCTTATTAAAATTATGATTTTTGCGGCTATTATATATCTTTCAGCGGCACTTAAAAAGCTTCAGCGCGGAGGGAAGGAGCTTGCCTCCGGTAATGTTGCATATACTGTTGACACACATAGAATGCCTCGTGCGCTCGCTGATCACGCAAGAAATCTTAATAATATCAGCAAAGGACTGCGCCATACTGTGGATGAACAGACTAAGAGCGAAAGAATGAAGGCAGAGCTTGTTACAAATGTGTCGCACGATATCAAAACTCCGCTCACTTCTATCGTAAATTATGTTGACATTCTGAAAAGGGAAGGATTAAGCTCGGAGCGCGCGCCTGAATATCTTGAAATACTTGCAAAGCAGTCTGCGCGTCTGAAGAAGCTTACTGAAGATCTTATCGAGCTGTCAAAAGCATCAACCGGAAATATATCGGCAAATACTGAGAATACAAATCTCGGTGTTCTTCTATCGCAGGCTATGGGTGAATACGAAGAAAAATTCAGCAGGAAGAAGCTTGAGGTAATATTAAAACTTCCTGATGAAAATTCGTATATTATGGCGGACGGTCAGCTGCTGTGGCGTGTAATCGATAATCTTATGAACAATATCTATAAATATGCGCTTGAGGGAACAAGAGTATATATTTCCAGCTCTTCGAATGATAATCTTACTGATATTACATTTCGAAATATATCGGCAAATGCAATTGATGTTCCCGAAAACGAACTGACAGAACGGTTTGTGCGCGGAGACCTTTCCCGAACAACAGAGGGAAGCGGATTAGGCCTTTCAATTGCTAAAAATCTGACAGAAATTCAGGGTGGCAGATTCCGTATAAATACAGATGCGGATTTATTCAAGGTTACACTTACCTTTGCCTCCGGAAAAGCAGAATTACAGGACATTGGAGCAAAGCCACAGTCAGAATCAAATTCTTCCCAGACAAATCCGGATATTCAAACAGATAGTTTAGACAATAAAGAGTAGGAACTTTGCTGATTTTTAATATTAAGACAGACATATAGCCGCCGCAAATGGTCTTTTCCGTTTGCGGCAGCTTTTTTGTATAAGCAATTATTTTCCCTCTACAAACCACTTGGGTTCTTCATAAAACAAATAACTCTGTTTGCCGTTTATGATAACTGTGTACCTGATTCCCATCCCTCCGGCTTTAAGTGACGCAGCTCTGCGGATATCGGTTATTCGGTCAATTGTATACAATGTCTCATCCTCCCATACAAGCGATAGCGGCGTAACTCTGCCGTCGGTATCAAAGCTTGCTGTCACCTTGACATATACTTTTCTTGCCATATGTTTGATCTCCCTCCTGTAATAATTATTCCAAAATCCGGCAATACTATTCGATGTATATATTTCAGGAGTTATAAATATGCTGTTAAAGGTACATACCTCCTGCACGGGGAGATATGATAAGCCTGAAATTTTGCAGGTGTATAACACAGATGCAAGCAGTCAAAGCATTTTAAAGAATATTAGATATGGAAGGCTTGGAAAGTACAGATGAGTAATATACTAAAAAATGAAAAATCACCGTATCTTCAACAGCATAGTGAAAATCCGGTGAATTGGTATCCGTGGTGTGAAGAGGCGTTTCGGAGGGCAAGGGAGGAGGACAAGCCGGTATTTTTAAGTATCGGATATTCTACATGCCATTGGTGTCATGTAATGGCACATGAATCCTTTGAGGATGCAGAGGTGGCAAAGCTGCTCAATGATAATTTTATTTGTATAAAAGTCGACAGGGAAGAACGTCCCGATATAGATTCAGTATACATGACGGTTTGTCAGGCTTTGACCGGCTCAGGAGGCTGGCCTCTTACAATTATAATGACTCCTGAGCAAAAGCCGTTTTTTGCCGGCACTTATTTTCCAAAACACCGGAGCTTAGGACATCCGGGTCTTATTGATATTTTAGAGCAGGCAAAGCTGTTGTGGGATGAGGATCGCGGAGAATTGCAGAAGACAGGCGAGCAGATAACGCAGGCTTTTAATAACAGTAATGAAGCTGTTTTATTGGACGAACCAGACAAAAGTGTTTTAAAAGACGCATATAATACGTTTAGAAACAGCTTTGACAGCGAATGGGGCGGTTTTGGCTCTGCTCCCAAATTCCCGTCTCCTCATAATCTTATGTTTCTTCTGCGGTATTCGCAACTTGAGAATGCACCTGATGCATTGCATATGGCGGAGGTCACGCTTAATGCGATGTCGCGCGGAGGAATTCATGATCAGATAGGAGGCGGCTTCAGCCGGTATTCTACCGATAAAAAATGGCTGGTTCCGCATTTTGAAAAGATGCTGTATGATAATGCGCTGCTGATTATTTTATATCTGGAGGCATACCAGATAACCGAAAAAAAAGCCTACTTTGATGTTGCAAGACAGACGGCAGATTATATCCTTCGTGAACTGACGGATTTAAGCGGCGGTTTTTACTGCGGCCAGGATGCTGACAGCGACGGAATAGAGGGAAAATACTATGTTTTTACCGCTGAAGAAATAAATGACGTACTTGGCAGTCATGACGGTGCTGACTTCTGTAGTTTTTACGGAATAACGGAAAGAGGAAATTTTGAAGGCAAAAGTATACCGAATCTTATAGGAACGGACAAGGAGCCTTGGGATTTTGATGATCCACGGATAAAAAAATTGTATGAATACCGTAAAAACCGTGTTTCGCTTCATAAGGATGATAAAATACTGCTCTCGTGGAATTCCTGGACAATCATAGCTATGGCACGCGCCGGACGAATACTTGATGACAAAAGATACAGGGAAGCCGCAGAGAACGCCCAGCGGTTTATAGAGGAAAATATGACGGATAATAATAACAGGCTGTATCTGCGGTTCAGAGACGGAGAGGCCGCACACTCAGCGCAGCTGGAGGATTACGCTGTTTACGCGCTTTCTCTGATCGAGCTGTACCGTTTGACCTTTAATCCTTATTATCTCAGTCAGGCAGTTTTGCGGGCAGAACAAATGATAGAATATTTTGAAGACAAAAAGGGCGGAGGATATTTTATTAATGCGTCGGATTCGGAACAGCTGATTGTGCGCTTGAAGGAAAGCTACGACGGCGCTGTTCCGTCGGGAAATTCTGTGGCTGCAATGGTGCTTGAAAAACTTTTCGGTCTGACAGGCGAAAACTGCTTCCGTGAAGCTGCCGGTAGGCAGCAGAAATATATGGCTGGTCAGATGAAACGGTATCCGTCAGCTCACTGTTTTGCTCTGCTTGCTATGGCGCAAAGCTTGTATCCGCACCAGGAATTAATATGCGCATGTAATTCCGAACCGCCTGAGCTTAAAGAATATCTAAAATATAATTCAGCGTATAATCTGAATATCCTGCTTAAAACTCCGTGGAATTCTGAAAAGCTTGCAGAGTCGGCACCGTTTACAAAGTCATATCCGATTCCGGACAGCGGTGCTGTATGGTATCTTTGTAAAAACGGAAGCTGTAAGACGCCCGTTATAGATTTTTCAGATCTTAAGCTTGTTTAATCGGGTGGATTTATTTTTTGAAAAAGATATCCGGATGAATTATGTGCTCGTCTTTAGGATTTATATTGGATAAGCCTTTGTCGGTGAGCATAATCCCGCGTCCGACAGAGAAATGCCCGAAACGTGAACGTATACTATCGACTGTATGTTCCAGATCCTCCTGTTTTTGGATTTGTGAAATTTCAGGAAGAAATGACAACTGCTCATGCTCGCTCAGCGATAGTCCGCATGCCCGTACGCTGAGTGAGCGTACGGGCTTACCGGTATCATGCTGTTTGTAGAGCTCGAAAGCTTTGTCAAAAAGTGATTTTGAGGTTCGGTTTGGATACGGAAGTTTTCCCTGACGCTCATAGCTGTGAAGCTCATTATCTCTTACGCCTATTTGTACCGTACTGCATATGAAATTGTACTCGCGCATACGGGCGGATACACTTTCACACAGTACGTAGAGTATGATTTTTATGTCTTCGTCTGTTATTAGATCGCGCGGCGTTGTTGTACTGTTTCCTATAGATTTTATGAGGGATTTAGCGCCTATATTTGAAACAGGAGAGGTATCGAGTCCGTTTGCAAACCTCCATAGCATAACTCCGTTCTGTCCGAGCAGGTACTGCAGGAAATGCTTATCTGATTTTGCGAGATCGCCTATTGTTTTTATTTCGTACTTTAAGAGCTTTTTATGTGTAGATCTGCCCACGTATAACAGATCATTTACTGGAAGAGGCCAGACAATTTCTTTAAAGTGTCCGCTTTCTATGACTGTAGTGGCGTCAGGTTTTTTTATATCACTGCCAAGCTTGGCAAATATCTTGTTGTAGGATACGCCAACTGATACTGTGACTCCAAGCTCTGACTTTATTCTTTCTCTAATCTTGTCGGCAATAGCTTGGCCGTCCCCAAACAGTGCGAAGCTTCCGGTCACATCCAGCCAGCATTCATCGAGTCCGTACGGCTCTACCTGATCGGTGTATTCGCTGTATATTTCTCTTGTAAATTCAGAGTATTTAATATATAATTCGTAGTGCGGCGGAACGAATATTATTTCAGGACACTTTTGTTTTGCTAGCCAAAGAGGATTTCCTGTAGCTACTCCGCATGCTTTTGCAGCATAGTTTTTTGCCAGTACTATTCCGTGTCGGGCTTCAGGATTTCCGGAAACCGCAATTGGTTTTCCGCGCAGAGATGGATTGTAAAGACATTCAACGGATGCATAAAAGTTGTTCAAATCAGAATGTAATATAACTCTTTCCATAATTATTTTATCAATTTCCTTTGTGTTAATAAAGGCTAAAATAGACCGTTATGGGGTGATTTCGGATACTTTTAGTTATATAGCCGATTAGCAGATGCTTATTATTTTATAAGATAATACATATAAAATCAACATACAATATATGGCATTTGATACATTTCAATAAGGCGCATAGCTTGGTTGGTGAGCTTTTTAACAGTGAATTGCAGTACCACTGAATAAATCCTATCTATAGATCCTAACGTCTATTAGCCTAACGTCTATTAGCCTAACGTTTTAGCAATTGCCTGTTAGTCAACACTTTGACTGATAAACGTCTTGAACAGCTTAGGGGTCTTAATTAAAATTGCCCGGCGCATCTTATACGCCGGGTATGTAACATCTTAATGAAGGTAAATTCTGATTTTCCCAAAAACAGTGATAATTAGGAATGAATTCAGTCTTTTCTGTGTTTTTTGATTTTAAGAAGCCTTCTGAGTAGAGGGGCTATTAATTTTGGGGATTTCATTACAACAATTTTCATATGTACCGAGTCCTTTCATGTCTGTGTATGAAATTCTGTTTGTTATCATTATATGCTTTTATTTTGAAGCTGTTACTATTTTTTTGGGGTCATGATTTTTTCACTTTATTCATACTGAATTAATAAATGTATTATATACTAATATGACATCTAATTTGTACGTTTTAATCTGATAGTTTGGCTGGATCCAAATAAGAATTTAATATGTATGTCTTAAAGGGAGAATATAATTATGTTTAAACGTAACAAAAAGAAAATTTCAGACGCGTTTTTCACAGTATTAATGATCTTCATGGCGCTGTTTCCGTTTCTCTTTATTGTGTGGCTCTGTATGAGACTCTTCATGAATCTTGCATGAGAAAGCTTTGACAGTATTTTATTATCAAGGAGTTATAAATATCATTATGAAGAAAAAAGTTATACTTGCATGTCTTGTGGTCTCTGTTGCTGCAGGCCTCTGCGGATGCGGATCAAAGAAGGTATCATATGATTTTAATCTTGACGAGTATGTAACGGTGGGACAGTACAAAGGACTTGAAGTTTCAGCAGATGAAATTCAGACAAAATATGAAAGTACAATAACCTCGCTTCAGAGTCAGTATACTACATCGGAAACTGTAACGGACAGGGGAATTCAGCAAAATGACTCGGTTAGCGTTGATTATACTCTGACGTCAGGCGATACCGAGCTGGAAAGTCAGCAAAGCTATTCTGTAACTGTCGGCTCCGGAAGCAAGGATTTTGAAAATAGCCTTATCGGGCATGTAACTGACGATACATATACTGAAACGGTCACTCTGCCGGCTGATTACAGCAATGCGGATTATGCAGGCGCTGAGGCGACATATTCTATTACCGTTGGAACGATTACAGAATATAATGTTCCTGAAATTAACGATGAATTTATAGCTGAAAAATACAGCGACCAATATTCATCGTATGCTGAATTTGAGACTGCGACGCGCAAAAACATAAAAGAAGAGCTTCTTTGGGATATGGTAACTGAAAATTCAAAGATACTGAAATATCCTGAGGAAAATATCAGAAAATATTACGATAATTATGTAAGCTATTATACGAACATGTATCAGTCTTATGCCAATTCAATGAATACTACGATTGAGTCCGTATATTCAATGATGGGGACATCACAGCAGCAGATATATAAACAATCTGCAGATGCGGCCAAAAGTGATGTGGTGAAAGAAATGCTTGCGCTTTCAATCGCAGAAGCAGAAAATATCGTAATTGATGACAGCAGCTATACTTCGCGCCTTGAGGAGATGTATTCGGACTATGGGTATGATTCTGCAAAGGCGATGGAAAAAGCAATTGGTAAGGAAGCTGTAAAACGTATTATGATTGAGCAGGATGTTTTTCAGATGATAAACGATAATTCAATCGAAGTCTGATTTCATAAACAGCTCCGGTCAGTGCCGTCACAATTGTGCCCACTGTTGCTTAGCCGACGGTGGGCCGTTTTATTACATAAAGTTTTATTATGATTTAAATCGGAGCAACGCTCCTGCGCTTGCGAACGATTGCAACCTACGCAGAGAGCGTTAGCTCCTCAAGGTTTCAGTGGGAGATTATAACTCCCACTGAAACCTTGAAGTGGAACCCG
>CABPZV010000036.1 GCA_902462015.1 uncultured Eubacteriales bacterium
GAGCAACGCTCCTGCGCTTGCGAACGATTGCAACCTACGCAGAGAGCGTTAGCTCCTCAGGGTTTCAGTGGGAGATTATAACTCCCACTGAAGCCTTGAAGTGGAACCCGCCGCCTTATAAGGCGGGGGACATCTGCGTTAGGTTATAAAGTTGAAGGCAGATGAAAAAAATCCTTAAGCTATACTGATGAAAAATCTGTTTCTTAGTTTGCCTCTTCGGTTTCGTAGTACGGATCGATCATTATTTCTTTAATTTTCGGGAAAGCGGCATAGACAAAAATATACCAGACAGCTCCAATCGATATAAACAGTATAAGGCTGATTCCGACCGGGATAAACAGTAAAACAAGCATGTAGTTTATAAAAACCACCAGTGAAGCGCCTATAAGTGCCGGGATATTTCTTTTTGCGCCGATGATAGCGAAGATGAGCGCATTTTTAAAGAGCTTAAAAATACTTAGGTCAAAGGTAACTAACATGATGTACAGATAAGGGCGCATCAGCATGTACAGAAACATAAGCAGGATATTTGCGAACATTACCGTCTCTGTCAGAAATGTTCCCATATTGAAATATGAAAGAACGATATTATAAGTTAAAATTGCAAATATCAGACAGTCGATTATGCCAAGTATGATAGATTGGCGGAGATTTCTTTTTATCGCGTGCTTAAAGTCTGCAAAGAAGAAAAGCGGTTCTCCCTTGAGCAGATTTCTGAAAAGATATGTGCAGCCTGTTGTTATCGGTCCCATTGTAAATATAATCAGCGCCGACAGTGAGAACATTACAGTTGTGGCCGTAGTAAGGGCGGAAAGCTCTCCCTGTATGCCGTGAACACCGAACAGTGCCATCGATGACGGAGAAATTCCGCTGCCCTGAGTATGGAGCATAGCGCCGTGAAGCTGTGGGAATATAGGTGAGATGGGCGATGTAGAAATTCGGTTTAGGTTTCCTGTAAGCGCATATATTGCGAAGAAAATCGGAAAATTGCCGAACAGAAGAATAAGATTCACCTTAAAAATATCGTTGAGATGCAGTTTAAAATATTTAAAAAATCCGGAAAAATTCTGAGGAGTCTTTGGTCCCTTATCAACGCCCTTGCCCTCGCGCTGTGTATCGAACAGCTTTTTCATGGCATCATGATATTTTGACATTTATGATTTCCTTTCTTTTCTTTTTACATATGCTTTCAGAAATATTGAATTACCGCAAAATATACGGCTATTAGCATGGCGAGCTTAAACGCGGAGATTCCTGTTATGCGGAACAGCTCCCTCACCTCCGGCAAAGCTGTCAGCAAGCGTGCTGACGGCGGTGAGCGTCTCGCAAGCTCCCGGCCCAAATAGGCAGAATATACACAAAGCTCTGAAAGCGTTATCAGTATTGACGAACAGATAACGGCAAAAATCAGATAGGAGATTTCTTTTTCAGCGAGTCTTGTGCAGAGCGCGCCAAATGTAAAAGCGGAATATACAGAAGCGGTAAAGGCTACTGCAGGAGCGTACACTGTAAAACCACAGAGAAAGACAAGAATCAGGCACAGTGCCGGGCGGTACAATCCACGCAGGACTGCGAGAAGGTAATCAGTAAATACGGCGCAGGATTCAAACCCAGAGCTGTCCTTAAAATTCCAGATGAAATTACCGAGATAATCCGCGACATGCATGTCCGTTTTTTTTAGGTAAAATTCGGTAATTGCGCCGGCGATAAAAAACAGCGCGGCGGCGGCCGTAAATACTGTATGTATTCTCCTGTATCTTTCCTCTCCTGCCATCATGGTACATCTTTTCCTTTCGGTGCTTTTGTTGCGTTGATATACCATATATATATTCAGCAGAATTATTTTCTATGCAGCTTTTATCTGCCCAGCTCTTCGGCTCTTTGCACGCATGCCATCATTGCTTCGGCTATAATTTCGGGCATACCGCGGTCTTTCAGGACTTTTACCGCAGGCTCGGTGGTGCCTCCGGGAGTTGTAACGCGTTTAATCAATGCGTCCGGAGAATCGTCAGAGTTCATCATAAGCTCTGCGGAACCGATTACCATGCGGCAGATAACATTTTTCATCTCTGCCTCACTGAGCTCGATGCCCTCCGTTTTAGCCGCGTCCATAATCGATTTGATAAACAGATAAACATATGCCGGAGCGCTCGATGTTGCGCTTATAACGGCGTTCATTTTGTCTTCTGTGAGCGTCAAAATTTCCCCTATACGCGAAAACATTCTGCAGATAAGCGCAAAGCTCTTGTCACTTACCAAACTGTTTCTTGTGAGCGCTGTTACGCCCTTGCCTATCCTAAGCGGAGCATTCGGCATTGTGCGTATTACCGCCGCATCGTGTCCGAGCAGCTGGCAGATTTTTTCTATCGAAATTCCTGCGGCGATTGAAACGAAGCATTTTCCGTCTGTATCCATTCCGCGTATACTTTCAAAAAGCTGTTCGAAGTTTTGCGGCTGAACTGCCAATACGATAAAATCCGCAAATTTGATTGCTTCTTCGGCTGATTCCGCAGTTTGGAAGCCTTCCTTTTCAAATTCTGTAATCTTGCTCTTTTCCTTGTCGAACAGAATAGTATCGGACGGGTCTGTTCCGTCGAGCATAAGTCCTTTTATAATTGCCGACGCCATATTGCCGACGCCTAAAAATGCATATTTATTTTTCATTTATATATACCGGCCTTTCTTTTTAAGCCTTATTTCAGGCTGATTCCGTGCATTTGCACAGACATGTAACTGTATTGAATTACGGAATTAAAAAATTGTAGTTAAACAAAAGATTATCGTATACTTATTCAGTTATTGTAGCACGTTTTTTAAAACTCTGTGTGAATAAATTATCAAACATATATTGACGAAAAATGAGACCGTAAAGAAAACGAAGCAGAACAGAGAGGAGAAAAGAAAGCAGCCGTGTGCTTTGAAACACACGGCTGCCGCCAGAGACAGAACAGGACTTATGCAAGCTCTGCAAAATATTTAATTGTACGAACCATCTGGCTGGTGTATGAGTTCTCGTTATCATACCATGATACAACCTGTACCTGGTAAGTATCGTCGTCGATCTTAGCAACCATTGTCTGAGTTGCGTCGAAGATAGAACCTGCTGTTGAGCCGATAATATCAGATGATACAATCTGATCTTCGTTATACTCAAAGGATTCTGTAGCTGCGGCCTTCATAGCGGCGTTGATAGCGTCAGCAGTTATGTCTTTGCCCTTTACTACGGCAACAAGAATTGTTGTTGAGCCTGTAGGAGTCGGAACACGCTGAGCTGAACCGATAAGCTTGCCGTTAAGTTCAGGAATTACAAGGCCGATAGCCTTTGCAGCACCTGTTGAGTTAGGAACGATATTGATAGCGGCAGCGCGCGAACGGCGAAGATCTCCCTTTCTCTGAGGACCGTCGAGGGGCATCTGATCTCCGGTGTAAGCATGAACCGTTGTCATTATACCGCTCTGTATGGGAGCAAAATCATTGAGAGCTTTTGCCATCGGCGCAAGGCAGTTTGTTGTGCAGGAAGCTGCAGAAATGACAGTATCCGAAGCCTTAAGGGTATCTTGGTTTACATTGTAAACAATTGTAGGAAGGTCGTTTCCTGCCGGTGCAGAAATTACAACCTTTTTTGCTCCTGCCTGAATGTGAGCGGAAGCCTTTTCTTTTGATGTATAGAAGCCTGTGCATTCAAGAACGACGTCGACGTCGAGCTTGCCCCAGGGAAGATCAGCCGCATTCTTTTCTGCATAGATCTTGATTTCCTTACCAGCAACAATGATGGAATCCTCTGTAGCCTCTACTGATTTGTTGTATCTGCCGTGTGTTGAATCATATTTAAGAAGATGAGCAAGCATTTTCGGACTTGTAAGGTCGTTGATTGCAACAACATCATATCCTTCTGCTTCAAACATCTGTCTGAAAGCAAGGCGGCCGATACGACCGAAACCGTTAATGGCAACTTTAACTGACATATTATAATTCCTCCAGGATTAAATATTTATATTTACATATACAAGTATTTTAACTCATTTTCAATTGTTTTACAAGGGAAAAGATAAAATTTTTAAAAATTGTAACAATTAACCTTATTTGCATATATTCAGGATCGAATAATCAGGCTGTTTGCAAAAGATTACATTGTCTTTATTGAAAAATTGACTGATTAGTGGTAAAATGAAAATATAATATGTCACTTTTTTCATGCTGCAATGTTCAGAAATAAATAACAGACGGAGAAAAACAAATATGAAGTTGGATTTAACAGCAACGCCGATAATCGTTGCGGACGGAGGCGGAAGGCTAATTTACAAAAATGCGGCGGCAAAAAAGCTTCTGCCTGGTTGCCGGAAGGGAACCCCGTTAGTACGTTATCTTTCGGCGGTCGGCTATGACTCTTTTTTGCAGATGCGATGTGATACAGCAGAAAAATACGACATAATCACCTTTGACAACACATATTCGATGTGCCGAAAAGCACTTGCCGGTTGTTATGATTACAACGGGGAACGCAGATCTGCCTTTGTTTTTCTGAATATACTTCAGAGAAATGCAGACGACGCTCTTCTTGAGTACGCAAGGTCGGTTTCACTTTGCGCAGGCAGCCGGCTGATCGGATTTGTCGCCTCTCAGGGAGAGCTCATCGACGTTCAGGCGCCGGCGGCGGCCTGGAATTATACGCGGAGAAATACGATGATTTATGACGTGAGCGAAGGACTGGCCAACAGGCTCGAAAGAAGGGCTGTTTCCGCTGTATTCTTTATTGACTGCATGCGCGAAATTTTGATTCAGAGAGTCAGAATCCTCGGTTACAGACTTTCCGTAGAGGTTGTTAATACAATGTTCAGCCGTGTTGCTGTGTGGGAGCTTGCGCGCTTTATATATACTTTTGTTCCCACGACGATGCTTATGCTTAAATGCTCCGATGGAGATTGCCGTGCTAAGATTATATGCGAGGACGGAGAAATATCAGCTTCTTTTCACGCTGAGATTGACAGAATCGGCAGAGTAAAGAGCGGCGCCGCAGCAATGACGGAGCTTGCCGATGCTCTTGAGTATGACGATATACCAAGCGCCATCGTTTCCGATGTGATTCTTGAGAGCTGCGGCATGCCACTGCAATGTATTCCGTCCGGAAGATCGATGAAAAATTCTGGTGAGCTTGAGCTGAAAATGTGTGTTCCGGTAACCGAGATTAGAGAAGATGTTCTTTTTTCGCCGGAAGCGGAAAGAAAGTTTGTGGAGTCTGTTATGTCTGCATTTTGCGATTTTATCGATATATCGGCTCCGAATAATTCAAATACAGACAGCAGCGAATAAAAAAAGCTTTAAAATGTATTGTTGAATTTACTAAAATAAAAAGTCTGCCAAAAAGTTTAGTTTAGGTGTTGCAAAATAAGTAAAAGTGTGCTATAATAGTAATTAATCTTGTGTTTTAACAACATAGTAAAAACGGGCAGTCCTCTGTGAAGCTCCGCATGAATGTCCGATATTATCAAGGAGGAAGCCAAAATGGATAAATTACAGGCTTTTGTAAGCGAGCAGTTAAAAAAGGAAGTACCTGAAATCAATGTCGGAGACACCGTCAAGGTTCATGACAAGATTAAAGAGGGAAACCGCGAAAGAATTCAGATTTTTGAAGGCACCGTTATCGCAAGAAAGGGCGGCGGAATCAGCGAGACATTTACCGTTCGCCGCGTTTCTTACGGCGTAGGCGTAGAGAAAACTTTTCCAATTCATTCGCCACATGTTGAAAAGGTGGAAACCGTTCGCCGCGGTAAGGTACGCCGCGCTAAGCTTTATTATCTGCGTGACCGTGTCGGAAAACGTTCTAAGGTTAAGGAACAAATTGTCTGATTTTTGCACAAGCAATAAAACCGGTGTTTTATTCGCGTGCGGCATATAAATTGAACCGGAAGACCCGAGGGTCTTCCGGTTATTGCTTTTTCGATAAGAGCTGAAGAATTGCCGCAAAATGCTCCGCCGGCGTATATAACTAAAAGCAAGATGTCCCCCGCCTATAGAGGTGGAGGACACTTACTTTTTTCAGTAGTGGTACAAGCCACCACTGAAACGCCTTATGACGGGGCTAAAGCCCCTTGTTGATTTCTGCGCAACTAACCTGCCCATTCTATCAAATCCTCTGAGTCAATCAGCGACGCGTCGAATCTGTAATGCCCGGTTACGTCGGCGCCCTTTAAATAATCCTCTTCCCTCTTCTTCTGACCACCGTTATGTATAATATAAGGCTGACCGTCACGGTTACGTTTATCCGAAACAATACCGATATGCTTATCCTCTCCGAAAATTACAATATCGCCGGGCTGCCATTCCGCAATCTGTTTTATATCTGTGTTTAAAGATACCGCATATTTTTCAAAAAATATTCTGAGATTCCGAACCCGCCGGAAATCGATGTTGTTATCCCGTTTTATCACCTTCGGATATGCTTCCGGCCGATGGATTATATCGTTATCTACCATATCGCGCAGAGAATATCCAGCCTGTTTAAAAGCTCTCCACACAACATCAGCACAAACGCCTATGTTATCCGGCGGATATCCGCTGTCATAGTAAGCCGGATCGTATACCGGGTGATTTTTTGCGTCCGCTCTGGCGCCGAGTAATATATCGGTATAATCGTCTGTCCCGTTTCCGTTGAAATCAACTGTACTGTATACCGTATCTATTCCGAAATCTCCGGGAGTATATATTTTTTCAACAAACGGGTTAAAGTAAATAAGCAGACATAAAGAGGCGGCAAGTAATAAAACCGCTGCCGCAGTGAGTACGGCAGTATACCGTTTGTGCATCTCGGTCTACCCCTTCCGGTCATTAGTTATATCCCCGTTGCCGCTGACGGGGATTACCTCTCCCAAATATGTCGGCTCAGGCTTTACCACAGAGATTACAAAATCCTTGTTTCTTGCAAGAACTTCGCGGACTTCCCTTTTAGGCTGTCCTAAATAGGTGTGATAATCAGACGCTACGCCGTAGGCTTCAACGCCAAGCTTATCCGCGACATACAGTGCGCGGTACAAATGATATTTTTGAGTGACGATTATTATTTTGTCAGCCTCAAAAATCTTTTTTGCCCTGTAGATACTTTCATAAGTTGAAAAACCGGCATGATCCATAAAGACATCGGAGGAGGAGATTCCAGCATCGACCGCATACCGTTTCATTGTCTCTACTTCATTGTATTCCTCACGTCCGTGGTCTCCGCTCATCAGAAGCTTTGGTGCCGCCCCAAGGTTATACAGTTCTACTCCCCTCTTCAGCCTGTCTGCCAGCATGTCGCTTGGCGAGCCGTCAGGATTCACCTGGCAGCCGAGAACAAGAATACAGTCTGCATCAAAACCAGCGGCAGCCTCTCCGGAGGTAATTATATTATTCTCCGTTGATTTTTTTACATAGAAGTCAATTCCAAGCACAGTTACCAATCCGAGAAAAAGAAGTAGTATGAGTGCGGAAAATATAGTTTTTAACCTTAATTTGCTTTTTTTCATGATAAAGATGCCACCTTTCTGCATAACAGATAAAAAATGTGCCCTCGCTCCGGGAATTTTTTAAGCCGTCCTTTAGCCGTCCTTTAATTATAGATTTTCGTTTTTCAGGGCGTCGATTGGATTGTCTTTTTTTATCTTATTCATAGAATACATCATAGTTGCGAAAACAACCGCGAATACGCTGAGTACTGAGATGCCGATAGCAGTCCACGGAAGACGGAAAGACGTGTCAAATCCATTTATAACCGAACTGTAAATGAGGAAAGTAATCCCTATAGATACCGGAATTCCAAGAAGCAATGCTCTCGTTCCGTAGAGAACACATTCAAAATTCATCATTTTATTGAATCCCCGTGATGTCATGCCGACAGACTTAAGCATAGCAAACTCGCGGCGGCGCAGGCTTATATTGGTAGAGATCGTATTAAATACGTTAGCGGCCGCAATCAGAGATATCAGTATAATAAACCCATAAGAGAACACCTTTATAATTATAACAAGATTCCGTGACTGCTCAGCTTGTTCAGCGTAGTCCGTTACGCTTATACCGTCCAGCCCCTTCTCTCCAAGGATCTCTTTTATCTCCTTGCAACTTAGAGTGTGATCGCTTGATTTGAAAAGAAAGCTTATCCTCTGCCCATCGAATTTTTCATCAGTAAATACCGATGACTTTAAGCTTTGTGGATATATCATCGCTATTCCTAATCCGTCGTTATTAAAGTAAAATTGCTTTTCATATATTGTTTTTCCTGATTTCAGCGTGTAGTCAATGCAGGATTTATCTTCCGGAGCTTCGAGAAGCTCTCCGGTCTGGTCATTCATGTACTGGAAAATAACATCTCCGTTTTCGTCTTCGTAATAATCATAATACGAATAACCGTCTATTGCTTTCGGCCTTACAAATGAAATTTCAAATTCATTTGAATTCAGATAGCTGATATTTTCATATCGCTCTGTCTCTATATTAAAGGATGTGCTTCCGTCTATAGTGACGGCCAAAGGCGCGTCGGGATTCATATAATCAGCTTCATTCAGTCCGTAGGTGTTCAACAGTTTTTTAAATTCGGCGTCATTAACAAAAACAACACATACAGGCACCGACAGGGCCGAGCTGTCTGTATCTGTCTCACTTGCAGAAGACAAATATTCCTTGCTGAAATATTTTTTATCAGCTGTTCCAAATAAGGACAGATTTTGTATATACGCTCCCTCGGTTATGTTTTTACTGTCTGTGAGAAGCGCGAGCAGTTCCTCCTGTGAAATCTCGGAGAAATCGTCCTCATCAGTCCGAAATACAATGTCGTAACTGTTCTTTGACAGACCCGATGCTGCGGAATCCATAAGATAATCGGTAAATGACGAGGCAGAAACAAATAAAACTATACTCATGAACAGGCTTAAAATTGTCGCTCTGTATTTCTTCTTGCTGCGTTTGTAGTGCTTATTTGCAAGCATACCGGGCAAACCAAACAGCTTATATATCAGTTTTGATGTTTTTACCTGTTTGCCCTTTGCATTGATGTCAAGATTTTGGCGTATAGCTTCAACTGCGGAAACCCGTGTGGCTCTTTTTGACGGTATCCACGCGGATATTAAAACAGTAATAAGGGAGATAACCGCCGCAAGTATCATAGCCTTATATGAAATGACCGGCTTCATTCCCAATGAAAGTCCCAGCGCGGTAAATTTCTGGCCGATCAGCATAATTGTAATGCTGATTCCGGCTGTACCGGCAATAATACCGATAGGAATACCGATAATGCTGACCGCAAGAGCTTCAAAAAATACTGTTTTACGCAGCTGTTTTTTTGTTGCTCCGATAGATGACAGCAGTCCAAACTGCTTTGTACGCTCGGAAACCGAAATAGAAAACGCATTATAAATAAGCGACACCGACCCAAACATAATAAGGCATATAACAATTGCGGCCATACTTGCAATCATTGTATTGAAGCTGTCAAAACCGGTTACTCCGTAACTCATTAATACGTCATTATTTACGGCTCCGTCAAGTGAATTTTTCTTCATGAAATCATAGACATCACCCGGACTTTTCGTTTTGAAATACACATCGTATATATACTCGTCGGAAGGAGCGTCCGCGCATGTAAAAGCGGTATATCCGGGTGCGTAGGAATTTTCGAGAACAATCGGAAGACGCTCGTAAAAGCCACATACAGTATAGGTACGTGTTTCTCTTATCTGCAGCTCCTCATCACCTGTAATCACCTCTCCATCTTTGTTTACATAAAATGGATCGCTCTGCGTAAGAGGGTATCCCTCCGATATGCGAGCGCCGAGGTTTAGCGTCAGAACGTCGCCGACATTATATTTTACTCCACCGTTTGCTGAGAGATGCTCCGGAATCAAAATTTCACCTGACGACGACGGGTAACGGCCGGACGTAATGTGTATAGGCAAGGTATTTTCAGCATTTTCCGACGCGCCAAGCAGATATATATACGGCTTGTATTCATTTTTGCAGCCTTCGGCTATTGCATAACCAAGCTGCTGAGTATAAACCGCCGACGTAATTTCTTCGGAAGATTTGATTTTTTCATAAGCCGCGTAATCCGTGTTCTGTGAGCTTCCGTACCAGTCGCCCTCGCTGTATAAAGAATTTCTTAACACATAATCCTGTAAACTGGCGGCAAAGGTAGTAACAGCACATATCATAGCCGCCGACAGAACAATGCCGATTATAGTTACAACCGTTCGGGTTTTATTCTTTTGAAGCGATTTCAGTGTGACTTTATTTAAAATGTTCATTTGCGAATCACCTCGTCACGCCTGATTTTTCCGTCCTCAATTGCGATAATCCGGTCGGCCTGCAAGGCAATATTTTCATCGTGAGTGATAATCACCAGCGTTTGATTGTATTTCTGATTCGACACCTTCAAAAGCTCCATAATCTCCTGGCTGTTTTTGCTGTCGAGATTGCCGGTAGGCTCATCCGCAAGTACGACAGCCGGTGCATTCATCAAAGCCCTGCCGATAGAAACACGCTGCTGCTGGCCGCCGGAAAGCTGGTTCGGCAGATGATTTTCGCGTCCTTTCAGCTTGAGAGTAGTCAGAAGCTCGTTCAGTCTGGCATCGTTTACCTTTTGCCCGTCCATAAGAACAGGCAGCGTCATATTTTCAATTACGTTTAATACCGGAATGAGATTATAAAACTGGTATATAAGTCCGACCTGACGGCGGCGGAATATGGCAAGCTGTTCATCGTTTTGTGCGTAAACGTCGTTTCCGTCCATAAAAACTTTTCCACTCGAAGGTTTGTCTACACCGCCGAGTATATGCAGCAGGGTGGATTTTCCCGACCCTGACGGGCCGATTATAGCTATAAATTCGCCCTTATCGACCGAGAAAGACACATTGTCAAGCGCCCTGACCTCGTTTTCATTCTTTCCGTATACTTTGCAAAGGTTTTCAACTCTTAGTATTTCCATGTAAAACTCTCCTTTACGTTTGTTCGAGTATATTTTACTTTGCATAAGTGACGCCGCGGTGACTTTAAAATAACAAAAACGTCACTTTCAGTCTTCCGGTATACAGGAAGTATGCAAAACAGCCTGCCAAAAGAATTCCAAAGCTCAGACAGTGCCTTTGTAAAAACGTATTGTAAACATTGCTCCGCCGTCCGGCTTATTTTCGGCTTTAATTGTTCCGTTCTGCTTTGTTATTATCATCTTTGCAAGCGCAAGCCCGATTCCTATGCTTTTATCGTCCGAATCCTTTCCCTTGTAAAAGCGTTCAAAAATATGTGGCAGATCATCCTTGTCAATTCCGCAGCCGTTGTCTGAAATTATAACTTCGGAAAAGAGAGCGTTTTCCCGTGCGCTGATTTTTATCTCACCCCCGTTTGGAGTATGTTCCATACAGTTTTTTATGATATTTGTCAAAGCTTCACATGTCCATGCGATATCGCCTGAAAAAGCCCCGTCTGTTTCCACCGAAAGCGTCTGTGCCCTGAGCTCTAACGGAATCAGCAGCGGCGCCGCCGCTTGCTTTACAAGCTCTGAAAAATCCGCTGCCTCTCTGTTAAACTGTACAATTCCTGCGTCAAGCCTTGAAATCTTGAGCAAAGCTGTAATAAGCCATTCTATACGTGAAAGCTGATCATATAATTCCTGAGAAAATTTCCGGCGCTTAGCATCCGACAGATCCGCTTCTGAAAGAAATGACACAAGAAGGTTGACAGACGTCAGGGGAGTCCGTATCTGATGCGAGATGTCCGCAATTGACTCAGCAAGATATATTTTGTCGTCCTGTAATTTTTGCTGCTGCTCTCTCAGACGTACTGTCATTTTGTATATTTCGCTCTGAAGAACACCCAATTCACCCTCCGAATAAGATTTGAGCGGCAAATGATTGCTTCCGTGCAGTATTTTGTCAATGTCGGCAGACAGCTCGAATATACGCCTGTACCGCCTGTATGTGCTTAAAAGATAAATAAGGATAAAAAGAATGCACAGAACCAAAACAAACACACAGTATTTTCTGTCAATTATATAAGCGGCAAGAAACGCCGCAGCAGACAAAATTCCGTAGACGGACAGCGTTCTTATAATTTCCGGATTCCTGAAAAAATTCATTATATCTCTACCTTATATCCAAGACCGCGGACGGTTTTTATAATATCCGGATTTTGCGGATCATCTTCAATCTTTTCACGCAGTCTCTTTATATATACTGTTAATGTGTTGTCGTTGACGAATTCTCCGGCGATATCCCAGATTGCTTCAAGGAGCTGCGGCCTTGAGAGAATTCTGCCGCGGTTGTTCAGAAAAACAAGCAGTAAACGGTATTCGAGAGCCGATAAATATAAGTCCTTTCCGTTTTTACTCGCAATTCCCTTCACTGTATCGACAGTGATTTTTCCGAGATTTATAACTGTACCTGTTCCACCGGTAAGACGGAGAATATTGCGTATCCGCGAAGCAAGCTCACGCGGACGGAACGGCTTAGCTATATAGTCGTCTGCGCCAAGCTCAAATCCCGTTACCGTACTGTACTCGTCCCCGGACGCGGTCAGGAAAATCACCGGAATATTGTAATTCGATTTTATAGCTTTGCATACCGCGAACCCGTTGCCCTCCGACAGAGATATGTCCAGAAGTACAAGGTCAAATCTTTCGTTTTCCAATAAATCAAGAGCCTTTGTCTGACCGGATGCACTATCAACCGAATACCCTTCAGCGGTAAGGAATTGTGTAAGGTTTGAAATTATGCTTTTGTCATCTTCAACCAACAATATTTTTGTCATAGAATTACCTGTTTTATCTCAAATTTAATATTATTCCTTAAGTTCCGGTCAAACCGAAACTTGCACCTTAAAGTGGTAGCTTTAAGAATTTCTTACTATAAGTCTGCTTCATACCGCAATGTTTCGGGGTTTTGCTTTGCAAAATCGCCGTTTTTAACGGCGAAACGAAACTTGCACCTTAAAGCTTTAGCTTTAAGGTTATTATATCATATGCTCTAAACTTTTTCCACTAATTCGGCAGAATATAAAATTAAGTTTAATATGAAGTGAAAGCGAACTATTCGACTTTATTAGATTTTTTTTGACATTAGCACTTGACAAGACAATTAATTTATGATATAATTTATACAATCCAAGTTATTTTTTAGCAATTTTAGTTTTTGAAGTTTTAAACTGAATACCGTCTGAACCGGCAGGACGTAAAAAATCGCCGGCAGATTTGCAGAGTTGACGCTCCGCATCTCCTGATATTCATGTGCAAAGGACACATAAATACCCACCGGAATCCCGGCGCCGACGCGAGATATATTATAACATACTTTATTCTATATTTCAAGAGGATTGCCGAAAAAACTCGAATTTCAGGGAAACACGGTTTTAGCTCACAATCTTTTTGCTTACCTTGATTGTTGAACCTTTAAAACCTTTTGACCTCTTTTTAAAGTTTTTGGATTCTTAAACCGTTTTTGTAAAATTGAATATTGTCCGATCCGGCAGGACGTAAAAAAATCGCCGGCAGATTTGCAGAGTTGACGCTCCGCATCTCCTGATATTCATGTGCTCAACACACATAAATAACAACCGGAATCCCGGCGCCGTCGCGAGATATATTATAACATATTTTATCCTATATTTCAAGAGGCTTGCCGAAAAAACTCGAATTTCAAGGAGACATGATTATTAGCTCACAGCATTGGTGCTTACTTTGACTGTTGAAGCTTCGTAATCTTTTTCCC
>CABPZV010000037.1 GCA_902462015.1 uncultured Eubacteriales bacterium
CCTCTTAAGGAGGTCGCCTCTTAGGCGATGGCCTCTAAGGCGGGTTACATTTTACCATTCAGTGGGAGATACAATCTCCCACTGAATGGTTGGCTACGCCATTTGACGGGGCAAGTCCCTTATTGAATCTCGGAGGCGTGATTTAAGTGAAAAAGCATGGTGATAGGCTTGCGGAATTGTGTTTAAAATTGCTTAATGGCGGGATAGAAGACTTTTCGCAGCGGGAGATTTTTGAATTGCTGTTGCTTTTCTCGAATAGAAATGCTGAATTCTCTGATATCGAGTATCTTGTGGGAAAATATGATTCCTACGGTGATTTATTATCGGATAGAACAGATGCGATTATAAGTAACGGAAATGAAAATATCGCGCTTGCAGGACTAATAAAACTTATAAACGAAACTGTTGGTCTTCGTATGAAGAACTATAGCAGTGGGGAGCAGGAAGCGTCTGACTTTCGTGAAAAAACTTATCTTTTTTGCAAATCTCATTCGAATGAAAGAATTCAAAAGGTTATACATCGCCTTGTAGTCATGAATTATGATTCAGATTCGGAAGTTTTTAAGGTGGCTTTTCTTGACTCTTATAATCGTGTTTTGTGGATTGATGATATTGCACGCGGCGATTTTGGTGATGTGAATATTGATATTCCTAAGATAATTAAAAAGGCTTTAAATAAAGGTGTTAAAGGTATTTTGATTGCGCACAATCATCCTGATGGAAATTTGACACCGTCGGTTTCCGATAATCGAGTTACCGATCGTTTAAAAAAGGTTTGTGATGATATGAATATTAAATTTGTTGATCATATTATAGTTCATGGAGGCAGGTATCATTCGATTTTTAGAAAAAAAGATGCATGTAGTTTGCCGGTTCAGGGTTCTCAACTGTGGAAAAAAATGAATTTGGATTCTCAAAAATCCGGAAAGGGAACAGAATCTACCGGTTTTTATTCGGCGTATAAAATCGCAGGAGCTGATTTGGATGATATTCCGAAAAATTTTAATCCTGCTGAAGAGGCTTTTTTACCGTGGTATGATTCAAACGGAGATTTTGATGGATTTGAGGATTACTGCTCTGATGACTTTGGTTCAGAACGGATTGATTTTGATGATGATTGAAGACTGTCCTATACTTGTGACAGGAGCCAAAATAAGAGTTTGTTTCTAAAACTATTTCTTTTCGGTTTTTCATTACTGCTGCAATATTCAGGCATGTCATGATGCCGACAGCAAAGTCTGAAAATGCCCAGATTATGTCTCCTGACAGAATTCCTCCGAATGAAGCCGCAATACAATATAATATGATATATATATTACGGAGCATACCGAAGCCGATTGGTGTGCTCTTTTTCTTTTTTATGATACGGCTTATGTACCATACTCCTTCTAATCCATAGTGTGACCAGCATACTAACGTTGCAAGTGCAAATATTGCCGTTGACAGCGAGATAAACATTCCTGCTGAATCTCCGAGGTATAGAGAATACGCTTTAACTGCAAGAAGCATTCCGCTTGTGTCTCCGATGCATGACTGGCCTACTGAATCGAAGGCAAAGATAACTACAAAAGCGGTCATACTGCACAGCAGAATAGTATCGGTAAATACTTCAAATATGCCCCAGCATCCTTGCGCTGCCGGGTGTTTTGTGTCTGCTTCGGCGTGTGCTATGGGTGCAGTACCGCAGCCCGCCTCATTTGAAAATAGTCCGCGTGTTATTCCGTATCTCATGCTTCTGCACAATATAAAGCCTCCGATTCCACCAACCGATGCTTCCGGTGTGAATGCGTCAGCCAAAATTCGGTGCATAGCTTCCGGTATGCGTGAGCTGTTAATTATGATTATGTACAATGATGCCGCAATGTAAAGGGCAGATAAGACAGGAATTATTTTTACGGTAAAATCGGATATATTATGTACTCCGCCTCCGATGATTATTGCACAAAGCAGCGCTAATACACATCCTACAATGAACGGAGAAACGCCAAAAGTACCGTTGATTGCATCCGAGGCTGCTTTGATTTGTATTATGTTTCCGAGAAAAAATGAACTGGCTATACAAAGTACGGCAAAAACTGCAGAAAGCACGCTATTCTTTATA
Source organism: uncultured Eubacteriales bacterium (assembly GCA_902462015.1). GTDB lineage: Bacteria > Bacillota > Clostridia > Oscillospirales > CAG-272 > UMGS911. The sequence continues at coordinate 2,102 of CABPZV010000037.1, forward strand.
TAGTACATTGCTCCGCCATGAAATTTTTCTTCGCCTTTATCGTCCGGCAGCTTAACACGTCTTTTAACAGCAAGCACTATTTCGGCGTATTTTAACATCATAGCCGCGAGGGCGCTGCACCACATCCAGAAAATAGCTCCGAATCCGCCTGCCATAATTGCAGCAGAGACTCCGATTATGTTACCGACACCGAGTGTTCCTGCAAGTGCCAAGGTTACCGCTTTGAAAGGCGAAATGCTGTCTTTATCAGCCTTATTCTTTTTTTCTTTTTTTGGAAAAAAAACTCTAAGGAATTTAGCCGGATGTGTAAGACAGAAAAAACGAAGCGCAAATGCAAAATAAATACCAGCGCCGAAAATAAGTATTGGAAGCAGCGGTGAAAAAATATATTTGTTTGTCCATTCTAAAGCATGTAAAATACTGGACATAGATTTTAACCTCCTGAAAATAATTGTTTTTGGATAGTAAAATGTCCCACTTCGTCAGGGCCTCATGGGTAAGATGACGCTGTTTAGCTGGCTGTCAGTAAGATGGAGCTGATAAGACGACGCTGATAAGACGACGGCTGATAAGATGTTAAGCTCTCTAAGGTTTAAGGTTTATTAAAAAATAAAAAGAACATGGTATTTATACCCTGTTCTTTTTACTTCTTTTTCTTGATAAATGTTTTTATTTATATTCTTTAAAATAGCTTTGAGGATGTGAGCATAACGGACAGATTTTGGGGGGCTCTGCGCCCGTATGAATATATCCGCAATTCAGACATATCCACTTTGTTTCTGCGCCGTTTCCTTTAAACATTTCTCCGTTATCAAGCTTTTCAATATAGCTGCGATAAATTTTTTCATGCTGCATTTCGACAACTGCGACACGTTCGAACATATCTGCTATTGACGGAAACCCTTCTTTTCGTGCTGTTTCTGCAAATCCTTTGTACATTTCAGCCCATTCGTAATTTTCGCCTCCGGCCGCAGCTTCTAAGTTTTGACGGGTTGAGCCTTTTCCGCCGAGAAATCTGAACCAAACCTCGGCATGAGCTTTTTCATTTTCGGAAATTTCCTTGAAAACATTTCTGATTTCTTCGAATCCGTCCTGACTTGCTTTTTTTGCGTAAACTCCGTACTTGAAGTACGCCTGACTTTCTCCTCCGAGGGCAAAGTACAAATTCTTTTCGGTTTCAGTTCCCTTAATTCCTTCAATTATAAAATCTGGCATATTAACAGCATTCCTTTCATTTGTATTTCCAGCTTTAGTATATGCCGGAAAAAACTTAATTATACGGTTAATATTTTCAATTTTATCTGTAAAGTATTTATCTTTTTAAATTTGCACGTTTTTTTGAGGTATATCAGATAATTTTGAATTTCTCATTCACAAGATCCGTGAAGGGGCTTTTTTGTTCTCTATTGAATATTACTTAAAGCTAAAATTATATAATTACCGGGGAGGATAATTATATATCGCTTCCGGGAAAAAGTTTATTCAGCTTGCGAGCTCTTAATGCTCTGCGCAGTATGTATCCTAATATTCCGGCGGAAATGAATTCACCGGCAAAAACTGTTATAACTATAAACCAATATGCATCATCTGCATGATATGCATATTTTAATATTATCGGTATAATTACCGTATTGGACAGAATGGGAGATAGGAGCGAAGGAATTGTATGTCTGCGAAGCAGACGTGTAAAGATTGCACCGATTAACGTAGCTATAGAGCCAAAAATAATGTCTATTATAATGCTGCCGGTAAATAAATTTGATAACAGGCATCCAATGGCCAGTCCTGGTATTGCGGCCGGTGTAAATATCGGGAGTATGCAAAGCGCTTCCGAAAGACGCAGCTGAATGACTCCTGATGAAAGATTAAACAGTGCGGAAATATAAGTAAGGACTATATATAGTACGGCGATAAGCGCGCCTTCGCATATGTAACGTGTGTTGTTATTTTTCAAACTTATTATTCCTTTCTTTTTCACGTATTGTAATTATTTTGACATTATATATTAAAATAATAAAAGGCAGTGCATAGCTATACCGTAAGATACATTTTACGGTAAAAGCGCTGCACCGCCTTTACTTATATTATTCTTTACTAAATTTATCTGTTGCTTCCGGAGAGGAGCTCTCTGACGGAACTGCATTCTTCGCCGTAAACTCTTGCCCAGTCACTATTAAACTGCTCCAGGGCGACCTTTGTCATAGGATGGTTGATAAGAGCAGGAAAGAGTTCAGGAGCAATGGTAGCCGTCTGACATCCGGCAAGCATTGCGCGATGAACCTGTTCAGCATTTTTAAAGCTTGCCGCAAGGACGACACTTTTAATGCCGGTTAATTTGAAAAGATTAATCGTTTCCTCTACAACTCTTACCCCATCACTTGTAATACTGTCGAGACGGTTTACATAAGGAGCTACATAATCGGCACCTGAAGTCGCTGCAAGCAGAGCCTGCTGGGGTGTAAACACCGCTGTTGCGGTTACAACGTAACCATTTTCTTTAAGAAGCGACATGGCATGAAGTCCTGACGCAGTGCACGGTATCTTAATTGAAATATTTTCCCCGATGGTTTCTTTTACTGCTTCGGCATCCGCAAGAACATCTTCGGGTCTGTCAGCAAGAGTCTGAACAAAAATCTTGCGGTCGTCTCCTATAATTGTGCGGATTTTCTTGAGAAGAGGCGCAAGCTCTGTATTTGCTTTATTTATAATAGAAGGGTTGGTTGTAACTCCTGCTATCGGGAAATCTCTTACAAGCTTTTCAATTGCAATTGTATTTGCACTATCGATATAGTACTCCATGAATTCTTTAACATTCCTTTCATTTCACCGTAAGCCGTTCCAAAATGTAAATAAAAGCAATAATCCAGCTTATTAAGTATCTGCAGATAATGTACCGCTATTGCGCTGCCGGTGGTCGTTGGATCTTTCTCTTCAGATACTTCGGCATTTGCTTATTATTTTGTTAGCAGTGCAATCCGTTGTAGAAACTCTTTATGGCGAATTTTCAACTTTTATTAAACTTTTTCGGATAAGTCAGGTTGAAATTTCAAATCTATTTTATAATATATAACATTTACAATAATAGCACACTTTAAAATAAAAGTCAATATGTACGTTGAATATCTGTGAAATTCAAACAAAAAAAATTATGATTTGTTGCCATATAGGTGAATAAATCTAAAAACAGAAGTTTTTTTGTTTATGGTTTAAACTACTTATGACATGGTCTTGGCCTTATTGAATGCAATAGAAAAAGAGCCGCCACTGCTGATAAAATGTTGCGTTAAGTCTTTCTGAACTATTTTTATCTTATAAAATAATCCGCTGTAACTGTCAGATATTTGTTTGGCAGCAACATTTATTGAATTGTGTAAGCTCTTGGTTCCTATATTAATTTTTCTATATACAGAACAAATTATCTTATATCTACAGATACTCTTTTGCCTTCTGTACTTGCGGCCGCCTTCATAACCATACGAATAGCTTTGGCTATGCGGCCGTGTCTTCCGATTACCTTTCCGACATCGTTTTCGGAGACCTTCAATTCAAAACATACTGTGTCATTGTCATCAGTTGTTTCGGTAACTGTAACACCGTCGGGATCATCAACTATAGAGCGTGAAATATCCGTCAGTAACTTATTAAGATCTGCCATGTTAGTAAGGTTTCCTTTCTTTCAGCTTTGCGAGGCCGAAAAAATGTAAATGATTTATTTTCAACCTTGACTTATAAACCAAAAATATTTATTTTGAAAAATTATCTGCATGTATTGAGAATACTATTTAGTTCAGTCAATTATACCGTTTTTCTTAAGGATAGCTCGTACCGTATCAGTGGGCTGAGCACCATTTGCTATCCATGCTTTAGCCTTTTCGCCGTTGATTTTTACATCAGCCGGATCGGTAAGCGGATTGTAATAACCAATTTCCTCAATGAAACGGCCGTCGCGGGGACTTCTGGAGTCTGCAACTATAATTCTGTAAAAAGCATTCTTTTTTGAACCCATTCTTCTGAGTCTGATTTTAACCATTTTTTATTTCCTCCAAATTTTATATGATATAATTTATTTATCAAAAAGGCATTCTGCCTTTTTTACCGAATAGTTTTTTTGCTTTACGGCCAAGCATATTACCGGAAAGCTGCTTCATCATTTTATTTGTCTGATCAAATTGTTTTAGCAAGCGGTTTACCTCTTCGACTGAGGTTCCGCTTCCCGCTGCAATTCTCCGTTTGCGCGACGGATTGATGATATCAGGTTTTTCTCGTTCTTTAACCGTCATAGAACGAATTATGGCTTCCATGCGGTCAATTGCCTTTTCGTCAACTTTTACATCCTTCATTGCGTCTGGCTTTACACCGGGTAGCATTGACAGAAGCTGTTCGATTGAGCCCATATTCCGTATCTGACCGAACTGTTCGAGATAATCGTCAAGTGTAAACTGCGATTTACGCATTTTTTGTTCGAGTTCGGCGGCCTTTTTTTCATCAAAGCTTGTTTGCGCCTTTTCAATCAGAGTGAGAACATCTCCCATTCCGAGAATACGGCTTGCCATCCGGTCAGGATAAAACGGTTCTATAGTGTCGAGTTTTTCTCCGGTTCCTATAAATTTTATTGGCTTTCCGGTAACATACCGAACACTGAGCGCAGCGCCTCCCCTTGTATCTCCGTCAAGCTTTGTAAGAATCACTCCTGTTATATCGAGAAGTTCATTGAAAGACTGTGCGACATTGACAGCATCCTGTCCTGTCATTGAATCGACAACGAGCAGAATTTCATGCGGACCGACTGCCGCTTTTATCTCCTGAAGCTCGCGCATCATGTCCTCATCTATATGAAGACGGCCTGCCGTGTCGATAAAAACCATGTCGTGTCCGTGTCTTTCGGCATGTTCAATGCCTCTGCGTGCAATTTTGACTGCGTCCTTTTCGTCTTCTATTGCAAAAACTGGAATATCAAGCTGTGCTCCGACGATCTGAAGCTGTTTGACTGCCGCCGGACGGTATACGTCACAGGCGATAAGAAGCGGACGTTTTCCCTGTTTTTTATAAAGTCCTGCAAGCTTCGCAGCGTGTGTAGTTTTGCCCGCCCCCTGGAGACCTGTCATCATAACAATTGTCGGAGGTTTTGATGAAATTGTAAGCTTTGACTGAGTGCCTCCCATCGTGTTTGTCAATTCTTCGTTTACTATTTTGACGATTTGCTGACCGGGCATCAGACTTTCCAGAACTTCTGTTCCAACGGCTCTTTCTGTAACCGTTTTGATGAAATCTCTTACGACCTTATAGTTGACGTCTGCTTCAAGCAAGGCGAGCTTTATTTCCCGCATCCCTTCTTTTACGTCGGCCTCGGTAAGCTTGCCCTTGCTTCGGAATTTTTTAAATGCCGAGTTCATTTTATCGACTAAATTATCAAACACTGCAAACCTCCGTTCATGCTTCTATTAATTTTTGCTATTCGTAAAGCTCTTTCAGACGGTTTACGGCTGCATAAAGCTCGGTGGGATCAATATATCCGTCTGCGGTCAGCCTTTTGACTTCATTAATGATATTTTCACTTTCATTGCGCAGTGAGAGAAACTTATCACAAAGACCTAACTTGTTTTCGTAGTTAAGGAGAAGCGATCTGCTCTTTTCAATCGAAGCCCGAACTCCCTGCCTTGTGAGGCCGGTAAGCTCTGAAATCTCGCTGAGCGAGAGGTCGTCGTTATAATAATATTCTGAGAGTTCGCGCTGTCTTGGGGTTAGAAGTTCGCCATAGAAATCAAGCAAAAAACCGAGGCTTATGTTCCCCGAACTTTTAATGTCCTGGAGATTTGAAGCTTCAATTTTTTTGTCTTTTTTATTCATCTCATCACCTGTAAAGCAAAACACTTTACAGAGTATAACATATAGATTCTGTTTTGTCAAGCATTTTTTGAAATAAAGCGAAAAATAAGTGAAGCATCTTGAATTTTGCATGAAAATATGTTATATTAATAAGTAATAGCTTGTAGCCTTGTGTACTTATGTATTGTTATATCCGTTCTTAGAAATATTTTTTATTTAATGGATAAGTGCTTGCGCAGTACAGATATAACTTAGGCAGGATGTTCCGCCATTAAGGCAATCGCCATTAAAGCTGCCGCCTTAATGGCGATCGGCTTTCAGTCGGCTGGTTACATTTCACCATTCAGTGGGAGATACAATCTCCTACTGGAATGGCTATAACGCCATTTGACTGGCCAAGTCCCTTATTGAATAATGAAAGGAAGCCTTTGCATTGCAGGGGCGCTGGTTTTTTATGCTAAAAATCAAAATGAATATAGCCGAAGCACTGTGCGGAGCAATGAAAAGGTCTTTTTCCGCAGATGCTTCGGCAGATGATGTATATGAGATGCTTGAGTATCCTCCTGATAAAGAGATGGGAGATATAGCCCTTCCGTGCTTTAAGCTCAGCAAAACGCTCCGTAAGGCACCGCCGGTTATTGCACAAGCATTATCCGACGCGTTGACGGAGGATGTTCCGGAAGGTATCGGAAAAATTATTCCATTTGGAGGATATCTTAATTTTTCAGTTTCGGACAGCTATCTTTCTGATAATCTCTTGTGTCAGATTCTTGAGGCTGACAAGCAGTACGGTTCGTCTGATGAGGGAAAAGGCAGGACGGTTGTTCTTGATTATTCTTCTCCTAACGTGGCGAAACCATTTCACATAGGACACCTCGGAACTACTGTGATAGGTCATTCACTGAAAAAAATTCATGAGTTTGCAGGTTATAAATGTGTGGGAATTAACCATCTCGGCGATTGGGGAACGCAGTTCGGAAAGCTTATTACCGCATACCGTATGTGGGGATCTGAGGAAAGCATAGAAAACGGCGGTATTGACGAGCTTGTTTCGCTTTATGTGAAATTTCATAACGAGGCGGAGCTTCATCCGGAATTGAATGATAATGCAAGGGCTGAGTTTGCAAAGCTTGAAAACGGAGATAACGAAAATCTTAAACTTTGGAAGCGGTTTGTAGATATCAGCATGAAGGAGTATGAAAAAACATACAGACAGCTTGATATAGAGTTTGATTCTTATAAGGGCGAGAGTTTTTACACTGACAAGATGCCGGAACAGGTTGAAAAGCTCCGCGAAAAAAATCTTTTAAAAATAGACGACGGTGCCTCTATTGTAGATCTTGAAGAATACGGAATGCCGCCGTGTCTAATTTTGAAGAGGGACGGTTCTACACTCTATCCTGCCCGTGATATTGCCGCTGCTGTTTACCGTAAGAGAACATATGATTTTGATAAATGTATTTATGTCACGTCTTCAGGGCAGAGTTTGCATTTTGCGCAATGGTTTAAGGTTGTGGAGCTCATGGGATACGACTGGTACGACAGACTTGTGCATGTACCCTACGGCACGGTGAGCGTCAACGGTGAAAAGCTTGCGACGAGAACGGGAAATGTTGTTCTTCTTAAGGATTTGTTTGAAATGGCAATTGAGAAGGTTTCTGTTCTTGTAGAACAGAAAAATCAACAGCTCGAAAACAAAGAGGAAATAGCCGAAGCGGTTGGCGTTGGAGCGGTGGTGTATTATTACCTTTCGAACAGCAGAATTAAGGATATCAGTTTCAAGTTAGAGGATGCACTTTCCTTTGAAGGTAATACGGGGCCGTATGCTCAGTATACATATGCAAGGGCTTGCAGTATTCTTTCCAAGACGAACGGAACGCCGGCTGCTGATGAATGTAACGGTATCGCAGTATCTGCGCCTGAGAGAGAACTTCTTCATGTGCTTTCATTTTTCCCGGAGCGTATTAAATACGCGCTTGCAGAATATGAGCCGTCAATTATAACGAGATATATATATGAGCTTTGTTCGGCGTTTAACAAATTTTATCATGACTGTCCGATCGTGGGTGCTGAAACTGAGAAGCAGAAGGCGTTTAGAATCCGGATTGTGGCAGCTGTTAAGAATGTTCTCGGAAATGCGCTTCATCTCATTTGTATGCGTACTCCTGAAAAAATTTGAGTACTGAACTAATAATAAAAAGAAAGGGAAGTCTTTGATTCAAAGGCTGGTGTATTTATAATGTCCGGACATAGTAAATGGAAAAATATAATGCATAAAAAAGAAAAGACCGACGCCCAGAGAGCCAGTGTCTTTACTAAGGTTGGAAAAGAGATATCGGTCGCTGTAAAAGCCGGCGGTCCTGATCCCGTTTCGAACTCGAAGCTTCACGATCTCATTTCGAAAGCGAAGTCTCTGAATGTTCCTAATGACAATATAGAGCGTATTATTAAAAAAGCGAGCGGCGCCGACGGAACAGTATATGAGGAGATTTTATACGAGGGGTATGGTCCGTCAGGAGTCGCGGTAATTGTCGAGGCTGCTACCGATAACAGGAACAGAACTGCTTCAGAGGTGCGTCACTTTTTTGATAAGTACGGCGGGAATCTTGGGCAGAACGGCTGTGTAAGCTATCTTTTTACTGAAAAAGGTGTTATCGTGGTAGATAATGAGGACAAAAAAATCGACTCGGACAGGCTTATGGAGGACGCTCTTGAAGCCGGTGCTGAGGATTTTTCTTCGGACGGAGATATTTTTGAAATATATACTCTGCCGGAAGACCTTAGTTCTGTCCGTGATGAGCTTGAGAAGAAAGGTTATGTGCTTGTATCATGCGATACTGACAAGATTCCTTCAAATTATATTGACCTTGCAGATGAAGAAGATATAAAAAAGATGAATCTGCTTCTCGAACATTTGGAAGAAAACGACGACGTAGTGAATGTCTATCACAATTGGAATGTCGATGATGAATAATCGGTATGATTATTACATAGTATGAATTATAAAATAATGGCAGACATACAGCGGTTTTCCGTTTGCATTTCTGCCATGTTTTTATATTAATTATTGTAATCTGGCAAATGATATAGCTTAGGCAAGATATTCCGCCATTAAGGAAATCGCCATTAAAGCTGCCGCCCTAATGGCGATCGCCTTTCAGTCGGCGAATTACATTTCACCATTCAGTGGGAGATACAATCTTCAACTGGAATGGATGCCACGCCATTTGACGGCGCAAGCCCCTTATTGTACAAAATCGACATATTGGCTTTTGAAATAGTTTTCAAACTTATATTATGTGCGTGTTATCAAGGCATAGAAAAAACCGTCTGTCCGAAAATGTGTGTCAAGTGTGCCGTCCGGGAAGAATGTACGGACAGAGACAATTTTGAATTCAGAGTGTTCTGATACAAAACGATTCACTATATCTTCGTTTTCATGCTTATTTAATGTACATGTGGAGTAAACAAGTCTTCCGTTTCTCTTAAGATATCGTGCCGCACTGCACAGTATTTTATACTGAAGCGCTGTCAGTCCGGATTCGTAATTATCACGTACGCGCTCGAATGCGCGGCACCGGATGTCAGGCTTTTTTGCGATTACGCCCAGACCTGAGCACGGAACATCGCATATAATACGGTCGGCAGTTTCTTGAAGTTCCTCTTTATATTCAGAGCTGTCGGAACATTCAGTTTTTATAATATTAATTCCGAGACGCTCAGAACTGTCATTTATAAGTTTTAATTTATTTTCATACAAATCAAAAGACAAAATTTTCCCCTTGTTTTCCATCAGCATCGCAGCGGATAAACTTTTTCCTCCTGGTGCGGAGCAAACGTCTATTACAGTGTCTTCCGGACGAGGTTCAAGGACTTCAACTGATAGGGAAGATGCATCATCCTGAACTATACACAGACCTTTTTTCAGACAATCGAGAGAACTTACCGGAACTGATCTCAGAAGACGTATGCCAAATTTTGACTCTGGAGAGGGAACAGCGTCTATGTTGTTCTCCGTCAGATAATACAGTAGTTCATCACGCGTTGCTTTCAGTGTGTTGACGCGAAGCGTTAATGCCGGGGGAGTGTCAATTCCGGAGAGAATCTTCTCGGTCGTTTCTTTGCCATACATTTTCTCCCACATGACAATTAAATTTTCCGGGACAGAATATCGGACTGAAAGGTATTTTTCTGGAATTTTTGTTTTGTCCGGAAGCAGAATTGTGTCTTTTTTTCTTATAAGCGAGCGCAGAACAGCGTTTACAAACGGCGCAGCGCTTGCCGTACGTTTTTTTATGAGTTTAACGCTTTCATTGCAGGCTGCACTGTCAGGAATACGATCCATAAATAAAATCTGATATGCTCCGATACGTAGTGCTGTGAGTACTGTTAAATCAAGCTTTTCAAGCGGTATGGATGATAAATTCGACAGAAAGTAATCCAGTGTTATCTGCCTCTCAGTAACGCCGTATACGAGCGCGGTAAAAAAATCGCGGTCATGTCCAGAGAGATTTAGTTTTTTTATAGTGCTGTCAAGTGAGATATTTATAAAGGTATCGTTTTCAGCGTAATGACAAAGTTCACAAAAAACTGCGGTACGTATATTTACTTTTGTTTCGGAATTTTTTTTATTCTTGATTTTCAACCGATTGTTAGTCATGTTTCCTTTTTTTTCACTGCTTTTACCATTCATTTTGCAACTCCGCTGATCTGTATAGCTTGACAATATTTATATGTAAAATTCTTTTTTTCTAATGTTATTTCATAAATTCAGGTATCAAAGGCAGTCCGCCAATATCGAGAAGATAGTCTCCACTTCTCAGGAGTACTGCGATGTCTTTACTGTCTTTTGGCAGATTTTTAGTATAGATTCCGCCAAGCCCCTGTGTATCCGGAAAGTGAAAATCGCTTCCGGAGGTTATAACTCCACCGACTGTTCTTGCAAACCTTGCAGCATAGCAATTGCCGTTATTATGATTTGGCTGAAAATTAAGTACTTCAACACCATCTATGAGATTTGGTTGAGCGGGTTCTATACCTGGCCTGAATGGATGTGCCTGAATAAGCAGCATATCCGGATTTTGATACTCGGTGCGGAACTTTATGAGTGATTCTGAGAGGTATGGAAAGATATTTTCTGTGTCAGCTATATCTATTCCATATATAAGATAATCATTTGGATGCCCGTCGAAACGTATTTCAAGTCCGTAATAAACTTGAAGGGAATATTTATTCCCTTCTTTTACAGCACGTACATAATCATCAGCATAGCGCTTTACGGTTTGTTCCACAGTTTCTCCATCCAGATGCATACAGGAGTACAGATGATTTGTGATGACTATTCCATTATACCCGCACTCTGCGTATAGACGAACAACCTCCTCAGGTTCAAATACTCCGCAGGGACTTGCCGGAGATGAGTGCGAATGCATCTCGATCTTATATTGATATTCTCCTATAAAATCTTTAACTGCTTTATTCATAGCTGTAAATTACATCCTTTTTTTATGGAAATGCTTATGTGATTATACTCAATATTAAATTTTAATTCTACTCATTAATCCTAAATATCAACGGATTAGAAATTATCTGTTATCTTCTTTTTTGATTTCTGTTTACATAAGTCAGCAGACGCAGAAAATTCATGAGTGCTGTAAATAGTGCTGCAACATAAGTCATCGCGGCAGCTCTCAGAACCCGCTTAGAACCGGTTATTTCCTCTTCGTTTAACCCAAGTGAAGGTAAGGTACGAATAGCACGGGCGCTTGCATTGA
>CABPZV010000038.1 GCA_902462015.1 uncultured Eubacteriales bacterium
ATTCCCTTCATAGATCGCGTCTGCCTCTGATTTTAAAATTTCGCCTCGCTCTTCCTGCCCGAAGTATACAAATGAGGGAGCACATTTCGAACAGACAAAAGCAAAGTTTCCATCCTTCTCGAGATAATTGCAGCTTAGAATTTCCCACGCGTCATCGAGCAGTCGGTATATCATCCCTGTATTGTATTCAGCTTTATCGTAAAGATGTGCTAAATTGATAAGACTAACAGCAATTTCAGCGTCATGCTCTCCGTCAGCACGCAGAATTTTAACAGCCTTTCTATAACTGTTTTCCGCTTCGCTAAATAGAGCGAGATCTTCAAATGCAAGTGCCATATTATTATACAGTGCGGCAAAATTATAGTCGTCTTCGGCAAGCCTTTCAGAATAAATATCAAAAGCTTTTTCATAGTAAAGCAAAGCCTTTCCAGACTGCCCAAAAGCCTTTAGCGTAGTTGCAATATTGACATATACTGTTCCTATCGCAGAAGTTTTCTCAATATTACCATCTTCGATAATACAAATAGCCTCCTGAATTGCAGACATACCTCTGGACGTATCTCCCGTCCTGCGAAAAAATCCTATCTCTTCATTCAGTATATCAAGAAGCTCCTCAGGAACCCCTCCAAGACGGGCTTCTTCATCCCAGAAAAGTAAAAATTTTTCTGCCCCTGCAAGATCGTTTCTCGAAAAATATTCGTCAAGCTTTTTCAATACGCGTTTTATCGGCATTCGGTTTGAATGTTCGTCCATCTTTCCGTGACAGCTTTCACAATATTCATCAGTATACATAACAAATACCTTTAATTTTTCTCCTCGGCCTGGTTCTTAATCAAGTCACGGATTTCCGAAAGAAGCAAAACTTCCTCTGACGGTTTCGGAGCCTCAGCTTCCTCTTTTTCTGCTTCGTCCTTCTGCTTCTCCTTTTCTTCCTGAAGGAGTTTGGCTTTTGCAGCTTCAAACTTATTTCGCAAATTCATAGCAATACGAAGAAATAAAAATATCGATAAAGCAATTATCAGAAAATCTATTACACTTTGAATAAAATTCCCGTATGTAAGAGCAACTTCTGCTTTTACAGCATTACCTTCCGAGTCAAATACGGCATGCCGCAGCACAAGCTTCAAATCTGTAAGGTTAACGCTGCCGGTCAAAAGACTTATAAGCGGAGTAATTACGTCAGCAACAAAAGAAGACACAATCTTTCCGAATGCAGAACCAATTACAACTCCGACAGCCATGTCGATTATATTGCCTTTTGAAGCAAATTTTTTGAAGTCTTCCCAGAACTTTTTCATAATAAATACCATCCCTTTCAAATATGGCTGTAAGCCAGAAAAGCAGCGGCAGAAACGGATTATCCGTAACCGAAAAAAGCAAATGTGTATTTAATTTCGCGAAACAATCGTTCCGCCGCCTACCACCACATCTCCGTCATAAAGAACAACAGCCTGGCCGCGGGTAACTGCACGCTGCGGCTCATCGAAAACAACATGAATTCGGTTTGTTCCTGTTTGTGTAACGATTGCGCTCTGCTCTGCATGACGATACCTGACCTTTGCACGAACTCTCATCGGATTACTGATTTTTTCAACCGAAATAAGATTAACATTATCCGCATCAAGCTCTCGGCTGAAGAGTGATTCTCCGCGTCCGAGAATTACTCGGTTTAAAACAGGATCTATGTCGCACACATAAAGGGGCTCGGAAAGAGAAAGTCCCAGACCGCGTCTCTGTCCTATCGTATAATGAATTATTCCTTTATGCCTGCCAATAACTTCGCCATCCGTTGTAACAAAATCCCCTTCAGGATATTTTTTCCCGGTATACTTTTCAATAAACGCTGTATACTTTCCGTCCGGTACAAAACAGATATCCTGGCTTTCACTTTTTTGGGCATTGCAAAGATTGTTAATCTCTGCTAAATGCCTCACTTCCGTCTTAGAAAGTCCGCCAAGAGGAAATAAAACATGGGAAAGCCGCTCCTGTGTCAGAGAATATAATACATAAGTCTGATCCTTTTCAAGCGTAACAGCTTTTTTCAGCAAATACCTTTTTTTCTCGCAGTCATATTCAATCCTTGCATAATGTCCAGTTGCAATATAATCACATCCATATTCTCCGGCGCTTTCAAACAAACTCCCGAATTTCAGTTCTCGGTTGCAGTCAACACATGGATTCGGAGTGATACCATTTTCATATGCCCATACAAACCTATCAATAACGCATGAGGAAAACCGATTATGTAAATCCAGTAATATATGCTTCATTCCAAGGAGCTCTGACACCCGTTTTGCATCCATAATGTCTTTAGACACATTTTCCTTATCTGCATCTTTACGACATATATTCATTGTTACTCCCAAACATTCGAAGCCTTTATTGCGAAGAATAAGAGCCGCAACGCTTGAATCCACTCCGCCGCTCATTGCAACGAGCACATTTTTTTCTGAGCTTTTATTACACATAATATCATCTATCATCATTAAAACCATAACCTATCAACATACTCAAAGCGAAAAACAGCATATTCCACAAGATATCCTTTTATAAAACAAAGCCCGTATATTTTTTATTTTATCATAAACAAGCAAAAAAATCAATACATACTCACGTCAGAGATAAAAAAGCCCTCCCAGTGTTAAATTCTCAAAGCAAAATCCAGAGCAAAAATAAAGATATGTTCTGCTCTGGAAATTCAAAAAAAGTTTCTATTGCATTATCCTATATCAGCTGTAAAGCGTCAATATAACTATTTCACGCGGATTACATACGCGCGGAATAAATGAATGGTTAGCAAGTCCGCAGCCAACGACGAGACGATTTTCATACACTCCGGATGTGTATTTAGGGAAAAGTCCCTGTCCCGGTGCAAATACTCCCCGTCCAAAAAGTCTGATCTGCCCGCCGTGTGCGTGTCCACTGCATATTATATCAATATCAAGCTTTCTTATAAATTTGTCATAATACTCCGGGTTATGGCAGAGAAGAATTTTAAAACCATCAACAGAAGCAAAAGCCTTTAAACTTTTACCGTCAACACTTAAAAGCCCCGACGAAATATTACCCGCCTTTGATTTTCTTTCTATGCACTGTGCCGACGGAAGTCCGCCGACAAAGATACGTGCGTCCCCGATCCGAATCTCCTCATACGTATTATCTACAACGTGAACACCGGCATCAAGCAGTTTTTTTCTTTCAAATTCCGGAAGAACTTTCTCATGGTTTCCGCAGGAAAAAAATACCGGAGCAATTTTAGCCGCTTCTGCGAGAAAATCGATTCCAAGACTGTGCCCTTTATGCTTATGCTCAATAATATCCCCGGGTGCAGCTATCAAGTCAGGTTTACAAAATTTAGTAAGCCTGATTACATCGTCATACGGTCTCCCGTGCATATCGCTCAGTATTGCAATTTTCACTGGGCGATGTTTATCGCCGCAGTACAGCCGTTCTTTACTTACTTTAATTTTATATTTTGTTATTTTTATTTTACCAGGCACGTTATTACGCTTTCCTTTCTCTTATTTTAAAGTAAAATCCAAAAACTCAGCTAAAAAGCTTTCTGGTATTTATTTTACCATGAGAGCTTTAATATATCAAGTCAATTTAATTCATATTAAAAACCCTCATTCGTCTTTTCGTCGCGAATTTATACCATTGCCTAAAAAGCATACGGTTTCCGGCCGCCTTAGAAGCCACCGCCTTAAAGGCGGGGACATCTCGCCTAAGTTATATTTTTATCCATTTTTTCTTATATATAACAAAAATTTTAATTTGGCAGGATATTTTTATAATTCAACCATAACATATATAATTATACTCGGACTGACTTTTCTGAATAAATTCTCCGTTTCTGTCAAAAATATCCGATAGACAGAACTAACATAACTGTTTTCACAAGACATGAAAGGAATGATCTAACTAATGCAGAAGGGATATATAGAATTACAAAAACCGCCGGTTATAGTATCAGCTGCGTCGGTTGTCGGAAAGCATGAGTATGAGGGACCTCTCGGAGAATTCTTTGATTTGCATGACCCCGATGGAAATTTCGGACAGAAAACTTGGGAGCAGGCCGAAGCAGAAATGCAGCGCCAGGCTATTAATATAGCCTTGTCAAAGGCAAAAACTGATGCAAAAAACATAGACGCACTTTTCGCAGGAGATTTAATCAATCAATGCATATGTTCAGCACAAGGTACTCTGTCATACGATATACCATTTTTCGGACTGTACGGAGCATGCTCTACAATTGCCGAGGGACTTATACTATCATCTCTTCTGATATCAGGCGGAATATACGAAAGTACAATTGCAGCCGCTTCATCTCACAACAGTACTGCTGAACGTCAATATCGGTTTCCGCTCGAATATGGTGGGCAAAGAACACCAACTGCTCAATGGACTGTAACAGGTGCGGGAGCATATGTTCTTATGTCGGATGGAAACGGACCGCATATTGCCGGAGTTATGCCGGGAAGATCGGTTGAACGTGGAATCGACGATGCTAATAATATGGGTGCGGCAATGGCTCCGGCAGTAATAGATACCCTGACTCGGTATTTTACCCAAACCGGAACATCACCCTCAGACTACGATCTTATTGCAACCGGGGATCTTGGTGTTGAAGGTCACGGTATTGTTTCAGAGCTTATGAAAAACGAAGGATACGATATGGGCGAGAATTACAGTGACTGCGGAATGCTGATCTACGATATAGAAAAGCAGGACATGCATGCGGGAGCCTCCGGCTGCGGATGCTCTGCAGTTGTTCTTGCAGCCTCTTTACTTGAAAGAATAAAATGCGGAGAGCTAAGCGACATACTTTTTATAGGAACAGGCGCTCTTATGAATCCAATGAGTGTTCAGCAGGGACAGGCAATTCCCGGAATTGCGCATCTTGTCAGAATTAAAAAATGACGCACAGCTATTCTAACTATAGCTATATTAGGAACAACGTTAAATAAATTGCAAATCTAAAGAAATTGAAAGGAACATGTCAAAATGATATATCTATGGGTATTTCTTATCGGAGGAGGTCTCTGCGTAATCGCGCAGCTCCTGATAGATTATACGAAACTTACACCGGCAAGAATTCTTGTACTTTACGTTTGTCTTGGAGTAGTGCTGACCGCGGCAGGAATTTATGAACCGCTTGTAGACCTTGCAGGATGCGGCGCCACAACTCCTCTCACCGGATTCGGCTACAGCCTTGCAAAAGGCGTGCAAAAAGCGGTTGATGAACGCGGACTTATAGGTGCAATAACCGGAGGGCTGACAGGTACAGCCGGAGGAATTACAGTTGCAATAGTAAGCGGTCTTATAATCGGTGCATTATTCAAAGAAAAAGAAAAGTAATTCAATAAGGAACTTGCCTAAGTTATAAAAACAGGTTCTGATTCTATATGAAAACAGGCCTCCGCTGACAAAATGATCTTGGCAGCGGAGATCTGTTTTTTATTTATCTCAATTTAAAACAATATTAGTTAAGCTTCAGCCGATATGACGGAATATCCTCTGTTCCTATTTTCCACACCTCAATATACTCAGTGTCTCTTCCGCCTGAGTTAGAGTTTAAATCAGCAATTTTTTCTGTTCCGAACAGAATCAGCTCAGTCTCCGCAGCATAAAATCTCACTGACTGCTTTGCACTCGGAGAATGCGAGCCTATAACAGCATAATCCGGATTTTTCAGTCTGCCTGAATATCTGCGTCCCTCCGCTCTTATACAATCCCGCTCGGAACCGGCAATATATGAAAAGCTTTTTCTGTTCTCTTCTTCGGAATAAATATCAAAGGATATAACAGGAACGGAAGATCGGGGCAAGAGAGTATATTCTGTCACGGAAAAGGTATAATCTCCCAGACTAATCCTGTCACCGCACTCATAATGAACTACTTCTACTCCGCACGTATCTGCAATACGTGCAATAGCGGCAGAAAAGCTGCGATCACTTTCACTGAGCTGTTCAGGCAGATAAATTACTGAAAAATCCCCTGAAAGTAAAACTTTTTTCAGAGAAGAAAGATACCTCCTATGAAAATGTGTAAGAATAAGCACAGAAGGAGACTCACTGCCACTTTCATAAACAAGCTGCTCTCTTGCATTCAGAATCAGCTCTCCATTCCCGTCGGATACATCAATTACCGCGCTCTCCGACTTGTCACGAAGTAAAAAACATTCGTTTTCATCCGAGATGAAATATATAAGTTCAGATACATTATTTAACAACGACGAAAACAGATGAGAAGCTGTCGCCGAAGAAATAAGGAACACAGAAATCAGACAACACGTAACCTTAAGCCCACCAGGCTTTCGATTTTTAAGAAACCCGACAAAAAGAAATACAGATAACACAACTGTTACAGAAATAACACCTGCAGCAAATATTGCCGGAGAATATACGTTATTCATTGAAACGGAGGCACCGATTTTCTCGGCGAGAACAAAAGAAAGCGAGCTTATAGCCCCGGACAACACAGAAACCACAGCCGCCGAAAATCTTCCGACAGGAGAAAGAAATCCGGAAAGTAAAACCAAAGGAGACACTGAAAGCAATATAGATGTAAGAGGAACGAGAAGTAAGTTTGCCGCTGTCGAAAAAACCGATACACCGCCGAACAGTAATATTGTTACAGGAAGTGAAAACAGCGTTGCTGATACGCTCATATTTATGAGCGATCCGAAATACTCAAAAGATCCAATAAAAATACCGCGCAAATATGCTGTAACTGCGTTTTTAGAAGCCCTTGAATTCCACGCATCACACAATGATGTAATTTTTCCGTTCAACGCTGTACCTAAAGTAAGTATCCCAAAGGTAGTAACAAATGATAGGATCAGTCCCGCATCTGCAGATGACAGCGGATTCACAGCTATCAGTACAGCTGCCGCAGTAAAAAGAGAAGTTACCGAATCGCCCTCTCTTCCAAATGTAAACGCAGCCCTTGACAAGGTAAGCATAACAGCTGCACGAAGAATCGACGGAGAAAATCCCGTAAGAGCTGCAAAAAGAAATGAAGAAAGTACAATAAAGCTCCGGCGTATCCAAGCAGGAAAACTCATCCCTGACATCAGAAGCTCAAAAAAGCCGATTATTAAGGAAAGATGCATACCGCTTACCGCGATCAGATGAGCAGCACCAAGCCGCCTAAAGTTTTCGGTTAGTGAGTCGGAAAGCCCACTCCTGTCTCCAAGCATTATCGCACGCACAAGTCCGGAAGTGTTCTTTCCGACGCGCATATCTACAGTTGAAGATAGCTTTTGCCTGAACCGTGCAATAACGGCACCAGGAGAATTGCTTCTATTTCGGTTTTCAAAGCTTCCTTCCGCCGCCTCTATTTTGAGAAAACGGCCTTCTGACGCAAATGAAAGCCGCGATATAAAAGAATCCCCAATACTCTCATTTTCCGTGATATAACCAATCACATAACCTGTTTCGCCTACCGAGAGATCCGTCTCAAAATCAGATGTAAGCAGTCCGTTCAGCGCTGTCCTTTTTCCGTCAATTTCATTGATACGTATTTTGTAGATAGAATTGTAAGAACTGAAGCTCACACATTCCTGAACTGTGTATCTTATTTTAGAGTCCCTCCCAGTATATTTGTCAAATGTCATCTGTGGTACAGCTTCAAAACAAACATACTGCATAATTATACTTACAGAAATTGACGCCAATGAAATTGCAATGGTCCTTATCCGGAAAACAATAAATAAATCTGCATGTTTACGTTTTTCTAAAAACGCTAATATAAACAGAAATACTGATGCGGCAAAGAAAACAGCAATTATAGTCAGAATCACTGATAAATCAGTTTTTTTAGGAGACATTACAAAACAGGCTGATAAACAAAATGAAGATAATATAAAACAACAAAAAACAAAACAAGCGGGACGAGTGTCAATAAATTCTCTCATTACACTTCCTCCCGCTTCAATAAGACGTTTCCGCGACGGACAGTCACCGTCGCAAAACGAAAAGCTTATATAGAGTCCAATATCTGTTAGCCGAACATCTGTTAAACGAACACCCTGACAGGCAACCGTCTTTACATACTACACTTTAGTTATATTCTTTTGTTTGAAAATAAGCAGTACTTACTCTATTACAACGCCCTTTCTGATGATTATATTAGCATAAAGCGCCGTCTCGCCCGATGTTACAACGGCATATGCATTCTTTGCTCTCTCATAAAAATCAAAACGCTCAATTTGCGTCATCGGCTTATCGGTATACTTTCCAGTAATTGCTTTGAATTCATCCCATATAGGCGTTTCAACATTATCTCCGAGGACTTTCTGCATAATATAGACCGGGTCTGAATAGGTGTCGAGTGGATAAAGCTTAAGAATAGCTTCAAGAAGCTCCGGAACAGTATGACCATCCTCGCGTACGAGTCTCTGAGCAACCCTTGCGGCAGGAAAATTGCCGTCTCCGATTACAAGCTCATCGCCGTGACCCATTTCCATAAGAATTTTAAGAAGATCCGGTGAAATAATCGACGGAATACCTTTTAACATTTTCATACCTCCATTCCGGCGGTTTTCAGCCGCACGGTTTTAATATTTATATGAAACCGGCTCTGCCGATTTCTTATCTGAGCAAACTTCGATGTGAGGCTATTATAACACAACATCATTTTTTTGTAAAGAGAATATGAGCAAATACAGATATTAAAGCCTTTCTCCTAAAATGCATCTATACTTATTATAGAAAGCTTCAAAACATCCGCCATCAAGTGCATCACGGATTTTCTGCATCAATTCATTGTAAAAATAAAGATTATGAAGAACGCAAAGACGCATGCCGAGAATTTCACGCGCTTTGAATAAATGACGGATATACGCCTTTGAATATCTGCGGCATGCTGGACATCTGCAGGTCTCGTCAATCGGATTTGGGTCTCTCTGAAATTTTTCATTCAGAAGATTTAATTTCCCTTTCCAGGTAAAAAGGTTGCCATGCCTTGCGTTTCTGCTCGGCATAACACAGTCAAAAAAATCAACTCCAAGATGAACCGCTTCAAGAATATTCACCGGAGTTCCGACGCCCATCAAATATCTTGGTTTATCATATGGCATATGCGGTTCTACCGCATCAATAATCCGGTACATTTCATCAGTATCCTCTCCAACGGCAAGACCGCCTATCGCATAACCGTCAAGATCAAGCCCGGAAATCTGCTCCATATGATTAATCCGAAGATCTTCATATGTAGATCCCTGGTTAATTCCAAAAAGAAGCTGATTCGGATTAATTGTTCCGGGAAGAGAGTTGAGACGCTTGTGTTCCTCAGCGCAGCGTACAAGCCACCGATAAGTTCTCTCGCATGATTTTTTTACATAATTATACTCAGCCGGATTTTCAACACATTCATCAAACGCCATAGCGATTGTGGACCCAAGATTTGACTGAATCTGCATGCTTTCCTCGGGACCCATAAATATTTTCTTTCCGTCGATATGCGAGGAAAAATATACGCCTTCCTCTTTGATGCTTCTGAGCTTTGCGAGAGAAAATACCTGAAATCCGCCGCTGTCAGTAAGCACCGGTTTGTCCCAATTAAAAAATTTGTGTATGCCTCCAAGATCACGGATCAGTCCGTCTCCGGGCCTGATATGGAGATGATACGTATTTGAAAGCTCGACCTGACAGCCGATTTCACACAGATCAAAGGTCGATATTCCGCCCTTAACGGCTGCGCTGGTTCCAACATTCATAAAGACCGGAGTTTCAATCACCCCATGAACCGTTTCCATTGTACCGCGGCGCGCTCTGCCCTCGGTTTTTTTTATTTTATATGACATATTAATTACCATGCCTTTCTTTGCATTTGTGCCGATAGGCACAAATGCAGCGTGAAAAAGTGCACTGCAGTTTGCAGATTTCCGCCTTATCTCCTGTTTTTTCATTCAATAAGGGACTTGCCCTGTCAAATGGCGTGGCAACCATTCAGCAGGAGATTATATCTCCCACTGAATGGTGAATGTAATCCGCCTTAATAGCGGGACATCTTGCCTAAGTTATATCCTCTTAAACCGATGCTCTATATCGCGTTTAGTTATTTCAAAGGCAACAGGTCTGCCGTGCGGACAGTAACGTATCTTCGGATTGTTTACCACCTCAGAGACAATCCACTTAATATGAGACTCGTCGTCTGTACGCCCGGCCTTGACAGCTGCCTTGCAGGAGGCCTGAAACAATGCCTTTTCATATACATTGTTGCGCGAAACATCGGCCCCGCATCCGAGAGAAAGACGGGTTAAAATCTCTGAAAACATATCTGAGGCAGACGCATTGTCAAATTCTGCGGGTACCTGAGTAATTACTGCGCAGCATTCATTATCAATAAGTTCAAATGAAAAGCCTGTCCGAAGAATCTCGTCACGATATTCTTCGGCCGCGGTATATTCTTCATCCGATAGCTTAACCCTCTCCGGTATTAAAAGAACCTGAGAACAGCTGACGCCGTCATACATATTAGATTTCATTTTTTCAAACAGAATACGCTCATGCGCCGCATGTTTGTCAATAACGAGAACCTTGTCCTCAAGCTCAACAAATACATACGCATTCGCGGCAACACCAATAATAGTGTAATCAGCGTTATCACAGTTTTCTATCCGTTTTTCCAAGCGGTCTTTTTCTAATGTATCAGATGCCGCATGCAGATCTGTAGTCTCTTTTCCAGAAAAACCTTCACCGAGCGAAGTACATGAATTTTGAAATTCTTTGCCATGAAGATTCCCTTCTTTGGAAGAAGGAACGGCTGTTCCATCCGGCGGAACTTTATACGGATATTGTAAAAGCGAATCTTCTGTTGTATAAACCGAATCCTGTCTGTCTTCGGAATACTTATTTGTTTTCTGTACAGAATCCCGGCAAAAATCCGGCTTCGCTCCAGTGGAAGCGGTATCCGATGCAGATATATCGGAAATATGCTCTTTATTTAAAGCTTCCGGATTTTTATCACTGCCGTGAAAATGCTCCCTGTCCGCCTGTGCGGAAAATACAGGCTTATTATCTATTTCAGGGTCTTCATAATCGATATCGAGAAGACTGCGGCTGATTGGCCGTATTTTTTCGCTCCTGTCAGGCTGAGGAACAAATGCATTCACAAGTCTCTCAGCGCTTCTGTCAGGAGGATTACAGAGCGTATTTACAAGGTTCTCTTTTTTCTCATCTCCCTCCAGCCGGCTGACAAACGAGCCGACCGAAGATTCGCCGTTTCCGCTCTTTTCTGAAATCCGGCTATGTTCGTCCGTATTTAGATGCTGGCTTGAATCCTCAATATTTTTATCCTTGTTAATTTCAAATATAGGTCTTGTAATACTGTGTATCAAAGCACCTCTGACAGCGGAAAAAACCGCGTCAAAAACCACCCGCTCATTTGAAAACTTAACCTCAAGCTTCGAAGGATGAACATTAACGTCTACAAGAGACGGATGTATTTTTAAATGGAGTACGCAAACAGGAAACTTATCCGCAGGAATATAGGTCTGAAAAGCAGCCTCGGACGCAGAAGACGCGGTCATACTTTTTATATAACGTCCGTTAATAAAAAAGTTTTCACCGCCCCGGTTTTTTTTTATCAGCTCCGGCGTACCAATATAGCCGTTTACCTCTACTCCGTCAGACTCACCTCTGACAGCGATGAGCTTTGAAGCGTATTCGCGTCCCATTGTAGAATATACCGCACTTTTCAAGTTTCCGTCTCCGGCAGTCTGAAAACGAAGCTTGCCGTCGCATATCAGCTTGAATGATAGCTCCGGGTGTCCCAGCGCAGCTTTTTCCACCGCGGATGTTACAGCCATTGTCTCGGCTGCATCCTTTTTAAGAAATTTTCTCCGGGCAGGTACATTCGCAAAAAGTTCCTCGGCAATAATGGTTGTTCCGTCAGTACATCCGACATCCTCAGGCGGAAGCGCAGCGCCGCCGTCACATTCAATCATAGTACCTGTCTCATCCTCACGCCGTTTTGTAAGTATCCGAACCTTTGCAACGGATGATATAGCAGCAAGAGCCTCTCCCCTGAATCCAAGAGTAATAATATAATTCAAATCAGATGCGTTTTTTATCTTGCTTGTTGCATGACGCTTTATACACAGCGCGGCATCTCCACGCGACATGCCGCAGCCATCATCGGTTACACGCATCAGGGAAACTCCGCCGTTCTTGATTTCAACCGTAATGTGAGAAGCTCCCGCATCTATTGAGTTTTCGACAAGCTCTTTAACAGCGGAGGCAGGTCTCTCCACCACCTCGCCAGCGGCAATAAGATTCGCCACCTGAAAATCAAGTACGTTAATTACATTTTCCATATTCCCTTAATATCCTACAATCGTATCAGTAAACAAGCTTTTTTAAATCGTACAGAAGCTCAAGCGCGTCTCGTGGCGTCATCATATCCATGTCGAGCTCGGAAATCCGTCTTCGAAGCTCCTCTGTGCCAATATCTTCAAGACTTACATTCTCGCTTTCCGGCGCCTCCTGTTCGTTTTCAGCAAAAAGACGGTCAGCTGCCTCGCTCTTCTTTTCAAGAGTACCGAGAATTACACGCGCGCGGCGGATTACCTCTCCCGGAACACCAGCAAGCTTGGCAACTTCGATTCCATAGCTGTCGTCCGCTGCCCCTTTTATTATGCGGCGGAGAAAGATTAATTCCTCGCCCTTCTTTTTTGCGGCTATCGTATAATTAACAACTCCGGGTATCTCATCAGCCAGAGACGTAAGTTCATGGTAATGAGTTGCAAAAAGAGTCCTTGCGCCGAGTTTTTTACCTGCGGTATATTCCGCAACGGCACGGGCAATGCTCATACCGTCAAAAGTACTTGTTCCCCGGCCTATCTCGTCATATATAATAAGACTGCGCTTAGTTGCATTTTTAAGTATGTACGCAACCTCAGTCATTTCAAGCATAAAAGTCGATGTACCTGATGCAAGATCATCAGATGCTCCTACCCGAGTGAAAAGTCTGTCAACAATTCCGATTCTTGCAGATGAAGCCGGCACAAATGAACCGATTTGCGCCATTATTGCAATCAAAGCAACCTGACGCATATATGTAGACTTTCCAGCCATGTTCGGACCTGTAATCAGCATCAAACGGTTATAACCCGTATCAAGCATTGTATCATTCGGAACAAAGCCTCCGCTATGTACAAACTTTTCAACCACCGGATGCCTGCCGTCATGTATTTCAAGCACATCACTATATTCAATCTCAGGACGGACATAATTTTCATCAAATGCAACAGATGCTAAAGAACAGTAAACATCAAGAACAGCAAAACAGTCCGCATTTGCGGCTATAATATCGGCCTTTTCAGAAACCATATCTCTGAGTCCGCAGAACAGCTCATACTCAAGGGCATTCAGCTTGTCCACAGCGCCGAGAATCGTAGCCTCCATATTTTTCAGTTCATCTGTTATATACCGCTCGCCGGTAGTAAG
>CABPZV010000039.1 GCA_902462015.1 uncultured Eubacteriales bacterium
GCTATGCGTCCCTGGAGACAGAAAATTCGTTTTGCTAAGATGCACGGCTGCGGAAACGATTATATTTTTGTGGAAAATTTTGACGGCAAAATTACCTGTCCGGAATCCTTGTGCGTAAGTCTATGCGCTCCGCACTATGGAATTAACGGAGACGGTATTGTCCTGATCGAACGCTCCGCTGTTGCCGACGCAAAGATGCGCTCCTTTAACCGCGACGGAAGTGAAGGACGTATGGCAGGAAATAATCTGCGGTGCGTGGCAAAGTATCTTTATGACAAAGGATATGTGCGTTCGGAGAATATTTCTGTAGAGACTGCCGGCGGTATTCATCGTGTTAAGGTTTATCTCCGCGACGGTAAGGTAAGCTCTGCTTCAGTAGATATGGGAAAACCGAGTCTTCTGGCAAAAGATATTCCGGCTTTGGTTAATTCAGATAAAATGATTGACTATCCAATTTTGGTTGCCGGAACAGAATATAAGGTTACCTGCGTATCGGTTGGAAATCCGCACTGTGTTGTATTTTCAAAGGCAATTGACGGACTGGATCTTAAAACTCTCGGACCGAAATTTGAGAATGCCCCGGAATTTCCGGAGCGGATAAACACAGAGTTTGTGCGCGCGGTAAACAGAACAACTCTGCGTATGAGAGTTTGGGAACGCGGAAACGGAGAAACTCTTGCCTGCGGAACCGGAGCGTGTGCAGCCGTCGTGGCAGCGGTTGAAAACGGCTTTTGTGAAAAGGAAACCGATATAACGGTAAAGCTTCTTGGAGGAGATTTGACTGTAAATTATTCGGACGAAAGAATTGTTCTTACCGGCAATGCCGTTCTGGTGTACGAAGGCGAGTTTGAATATTAAGCATTACGTACTCCGAATAATTGTATAGCTAAATCGAGATATTAAACTATTGCTTTTTTTAAAATCTCCCCATGATAAATGAAATAAATTGTCATGGGGAGATTGATTTTTAGAAAAATATTCATTGTTTGTTTTATAGGAAAATGAGTCTGAATAGCAATACGATTCTAAATTTATAACTTAGGCAAGACGTCCCGCCATTAAGGCGGCAGTCTTAATAGCGGTCGCCTCTTAAGGCGTGAGATTCCGATTACTTTTATCAGCGGGGATAGCAGCGCCGCCCAAACGCCTTTTGCCGGGTTTATAGTCTTTATTTAAAACTATATTCCAAGATAAGTTTATAGCAAACCGTAATTTTTCAATGCTTTTATGAGGACGGACTTATTTTCCTCGTCCATTTCACAGAGCGGCAGACGCATTTCCGAACTGCATAGCCCCAGCATTTCCATCGCAGTTTTGACTGGAATAGGATTGATTTCACAGAAAAGCGCGTCTATTAATTCGATCATTCCTATCTGTAATTTTGTTCCTCGGTTAAAATCGCCTTGCAGGCAGGCGCTGCACATTTCATGTGTTTCTGCCGGAAGAATATTGGAAACAACAGAAATTACACCTTTGCCGCCCACAGACATTATGGGGACGGTAAGCTCGTCATTACCGCTGTACACGTCGATTTTATCTCCAAATTCAGCGAGAATTCTTTCGCTTACCGCGACGTTTCCCGAAGCCTCTTTTATTCCTGCAATATTTCCGTGACTTGCAAGCTGCCTGTAGACCGATAACGGAATATTGCAGCCTGTCCTTGACGGAACGTTATATAAAATGAGAGGCTTTTCGGATGCGTCGGCGATTTCCGAAAAGCTTTTTACAAGTCCTTTAGAGGTTGCTTTATTATAGTACGGCGTTACAACAAGCAGTGCGTCCGCGCCGGCATGCGATGCAAACCTTGACAGGGATTTTGAGTATGAAATATCATTAGAGCCGGTTCCTGCTATTACAGGAACTCTTCCGTTTGTTTTTTCAATTGTATAGCTTATACAAGCCCGATGTTCATAGTCGGAAAGCGTAGCACATTCGCCTGTAGTTCCGCATATTACGAGTGCATCTGTTCCGTTTGTAATTTGTCTTTCAATCAGGCTGCCAAGCGTGTGAAAGTCGACCGCTCCGTTTTTTATAGGTGTGATCAACGCGGTGGCTGAGCCTGTAAATATAGTTTTTTTGTTCATATATTCACCGTGCCTTTGAAGCTCAAAGGCTTCCTTTCAAGTAACATCCGCTCAGTGTCGGCATCAGTAAAATTTCCGGGAAAGGTTGTTTCCTATCTATAACTAAATTAAGATGTCCCCGTCATTAATGGCGTCATACTGCCGATATGCCTGGCTGTTAAGGCGTTGTGCTGCACCTGATTTTCAAAGTGTGTGTTATAGTCTCTCGCTTATAACGCCTTGTGACGGGGCCTTGCCCCTTATTGAATAAGGATGACGGCTATGAAAATCACAAAAAAATGATTAAAGCTCAAAAACGGCTTGAAATAGATTCTTTTGTGTAATATAATATATAGAGAGCGGATTCTTCAGATTGCTTAGTCTCATTGCCGTAAAAGAGGGCAAAGAGCGCCTATAACATAATATGCCTGCGGTTGTTTTCGTGTTAACGAAGAATTTGGTTTTCAGTGAGGATCGAGTTTTAACTTTAAAGTGTTTCTGCGGGTATTGTATTCTGTCAGCTTCTTGCAAAATGGAAATAAGGATTTATTATTATGTCAGATTATTTAAATAGAGAACAGCTTATTCTAAACGACAAAATTGATACCAGCCTTAAAAAGAGCGATTTTTTTTATGAGCTGCCTCCGGAGCTTATAGCTCAGGTGCCTTCAAAGGAACGCGATATGTCGCGGCTTATGACTGTTGACAGGAAAACAGGAGCAGTCGGGGATCATATTTTTCACGATATTGCCGATATGCTGAAGCCCGGAGATATACTTGTTATAAATGATTCAAAGGTTATTCCTGCGCGCCTTCACGGAATAAAAAAGGAGACCGGCGCCGTAATGGAAATGCTTATGCTTCGCCAGCGCGGAGACGATATCTGGGAGGTTCTTGTTCACCCTGGCAGACGTGCAAAAACTGGAACAGTTATTACTTTCGGAGACGGTATTTTGAGTGCCGAGGTTTTAGAAACTGTCGAGGATGGAAACAGACTTGTAAAGCTAAGTTACGACAAAAACGGAGGCGAAAATATTTTTTCGGTTCTTGACCGAATCGGTGAAATGCCGCTTCCTCCGTATATTACGTCAAGAGAGTCTGACCCGTCAAGATATCAGACCGTTTATGCAGAACACGAAGGTTCTGCAGCTGCGCCTACAGCCGGGCTTCACTTTACGGAGGCTCTGCTTGAACGCATTAAAAGTAAAGGAATCGATATTGTTCCTGTAGTGCTCCATGTTGGTCTTGGTACATTTCGTCCGGTAAAAGAGGAATCGGTTTCCGAACATATAATGCATACGGAGCATATTGAGATTTCACGTGAATCCGCCGGGAAAATAAACAACAGGAGGGGGAGAGTGATTGCAGTTGGAACGACCTCCTGCCGTGTGCTTGAAAGTGTGGCGGATGAGAACGGAAAAGTATCTCCGATATGCGCTGAAACCGGGATATTTATTTATCCGGGATACAGATTTAAAATTGTTGATGGTTTGATTACAAATTTTCATCTCCCTGAAAGTACACTTCTTATGCTGGTCTCCGCATTCTCTTCTCGCGAGATTATGATGAATGCATATAAAGAGGCAATTGAAAAAAAATATAGATTTTTTTCATTCGGAGATGCAATGCTTATTGTATAGAAGAAGTTTCCGATTGGTAATTTCTTATATCCAATCAGTTTCGGAGATGCGATGTTTATAGTATAACTTAGGCAAGATGTCCCGTCATTAGGGTGGTAGCCTTAATGGCAATCGCCTTTTAGGCGGCGGGTTACATTCACCATTCAGTGGTAAATACAATCTCCGACTGGAATGGCTATCACGCCATTTGACGGGGCGAGCCTCTTATTGAAGGCCGATTAAAAATTGATATTTTGATTAGTGATTTCAAATGAATAGTAAAAAAATTAAACTTATAGCGATAACGGGACCTACTGCGTCAGGAAAGTCTGCGCTTGCCGTACGCCTGGCACATATTCTTGGCGGCGAAATTGTGTCCTGCGATTCAATGCAGATCTACCGGGGCATGGATATCGGTACTGCAAAACCAAACAAATCAGAAATGGAAGGAATTCCACATCATATGATCGATGTAGCCGATCCGTATGATTTACGTGGGTACAATTGTGCGCGGTACTGTACGGAAGCCGGAAATATAATACGGGATATATCTTCTCGCGGAAAGCTGCCTATAGTGTGCGGAGGCACAGGTATGTATCTCGATGCGCTGATACGGGGTACTGAATTTGGAGATGCTCCATCAGATCCGGATATCAGAGAAAAACTAAGTGGACTGACACCGGACGAACTTTACGCAAGGCTTATGGAAGTCGATCCCGAGTCCGCGGCGTCAATTCATCCCAACAATGTTAAACGCGTTTCCCGTGCTGTTGAAATTTATGAGGTTTCCGGCATGACAAAAAGCGAATGGGAAAGAAAATCCCATTCTTCAGAATCCCCTTATGATTGCCGTGTTATTGCACTTGATATGATCGAACGCGGTGTTTTGTACGAAAGAATCAAAAGAAGGGTTGATGTTATGGTTGAACGTGGTCTTATTGATGAGGTTGCTTCTTTAAAACTTATACCGGGCACAACAGCGGCTGAAGCGATCGGGTATAAGGAATTATACTCTTATCTGCGCGGAGACATTTCGCTTGACGATGCGATAAACCAGATTAAAATTAATACTCAGCATTATGCAAAGCGTCAGCAGACATGGATGCGTCACAGAAATTATCTTAACTGGGTTATTTCCTGCGATAAGTTTGACACGAATAAGGATAATTTGAAAAACATTGTAAATATTTCATTAACACTGCTTAAAAATGAAAGAAATGTGATATAATAAAGAGACGTCAATGTATCTAATCAGAAAACACATATATCGTGCATTTATATATTTTTTTATTTTGGGGCATATTATATATCAGCCGTTGCAGGTCTAATGCTGCAATAATACATATAATTTAATTATGGATTTTCAATATTTAAAAAAGACGGCAGGTTATGTTCTTACTGCTGCCGTGTCTATTATGATAATAGTATACATACTGTTTCATCTTTTTGGAGAATATGACACAGGCCTTGAGACTGTTGCCGCGGAATATGTGACAATGGAACAGTCGCTGACTGTTGAGGCTTGTATTCTTAGAGAAGAAAGCGTAATTTACGCTATGACGGAGGGCAGTACTAATTATCTTTATTCCGACGGAGAGAGGGTTTCTGCCGGAAGCACTGTAGCGCAGATATATGCTGACAACAGCATTGGCGGCGAGCTTATTGACATCGATAAGAAGATTACTGTTCTTGAAAAAAGCAGTTTTTCGGATGTAATTGCTTTGTCGGATACTGTAACAATCGACTCTAATATAGATTCAGTTTATTATTCTATACTTGATAAGACCGGAAAAGGCGATTTCGACTCTGCAATTTCACAGAGTGATGATTTGCTTGTTCTTTTAAATAAGCGTGCGCTTATAACGCAGAATGTACAAAGCTATGCTGATAAAATAGCCTTGTTACGTCAGAGGCGTGATGAGCTGTCTGCTTCTGCCGGAGAGTTTGTGGAATCTGTAACTACTCAGTCATCGGGTTATTTTTACTCTCAGACAGACGGCTTTGAAGGAATTTATTCTTCTTCGAAAGTGGACGAGCTTCAGCTTTCCGATTTTGATGTAATCTGCAATTCTGTTTCGAATTCTTCTCTTTACTCAGACGGAACAAGGCATGCTGTAGGAAAGGTTGTTACCGACTATAACTGGTATATTGCATGTACGGTATCAAAGGCGGATTACAGAGCTGTTTCTTCTGAACGCACCTCTTTTGATATCATTTTTCCTGTCAATAATGATAAAACTGTTAAGACAAAGCTTGTCCGTGTTGTTAATCCTGCGGATGATGACAGAGTTTTGCTGGTCTTTAGGTCGGATATGCTTTTGGATGACTTTGATTATACAAGACGTCAGACAGTGGAAATAAAAACGGCGGAATACAGTGGATATAAGGTTCCGGTATCTGCGGTAAGGCTTGAAAACGGTATTAAGGGAGTTTATATTCTTGACAGCTCTACCGTTCGTTTCCGTGAAATTAATCCACTGTTTGAAAAGGATGGCTGGATTGTATGCGAGGAAAAGGACTCGACTGATGAAAATCAGAAGAACCGTCTTTCGCTTTATGACTTTGTAATAACGGAGGGGAAGGATCTGTATGACGGAAAAGTATTATCATGACGGAAAAGTCCCGGAGAATATACCCCTTGATGAATCCGGCAGTTCGCTTTTGAAAGATGTACGTGAAAATTATCTGAGGTTAGTTTATAATGTGAATAACACGCGCGAGCGTCTTGGAATAAAATATCCTGTAAAAATTTCTGCCGCCACCAAAACGGTTCCGCCGTCAGTAATAAATTATGCGGCTTCACTTGGTCTTAACTGTATCGGAGAAAACCGCGTTCAGGAATTTCTTGATAAGGAAGGTTATCTCGACGGCAGTCTTGAACGGCATTTTATCGGTACGCTTCAGCGCAATAAAGTAAAATATATCACCGGAAAGGTTTCGCTTATTCAGTCTGTGGACAGTGTGCCGCTTGCACTTGAAATAAGCAAACGGGCAGAAAGCACCGGTAACGTTCAGGATATTCTCGCCGAAATCAATATCGGAAGAGAGAACGGAAAGGGCGGTTTTTTGCCGGAAAACTTGGCGGATTCTCTTGATTTGATATCAGAATTTCACGGAATAAGACTTTGCGGAGTCATGACTATAGCGCCTCATTGCAGTAAAAAAGACGATTATCGAAAATTTTTTGCCGAAACTTATCAAATATTACTTGACATAGCGGCAAAAAAAATGCATAATATAGAGGTACCCTTATTGTCTATGGGTATGAGTGATAACTATGAGATTGCAATTGAGTATGGAGCAAATATAATTAGACCAGGTACAGCTATCTTTGGAAAGCGACATTATAACTGAAAGCAAATCAATATTGAAAAGTGAATAATATATTTTGGAGGATGTAAAAATGGGGTTCATTGACAAGTTTAAGGATATCGTTAATCCCAAGGATATTGACGAAGGCTATGAGGACGATGAGTACGTGTTTGATGACGGAGGAAATAATACGGAATATACAAATTATGATACAGACTACCGTTCTCAGACAAGTTATACTCAGAGACAGCAGCCTCACAGCAATACAGCGTATATGGGCGGTGTAGGTTCTCCGGCCGGAGTTGAACTCAACGGAACAGCACTTGAACTGAAGGTAATAAAGCCTAAGCACTGGGACAGTGTCAATCAGATTGCGGATCACTTGATAAGCAAGAGAACGGTTGTACTTAATCTTGAAGATACGAACAAGGAAGAAGCGCGCCGAATGATAGATTTTCTGCTCGGTGTAGTATATACTATCGAAGGGGATATTAAAAAAGTCGCTAATAATACATGGGTAATAACGCCGAATAATGTTGACCTCTCTCAGGACAGTCAGCAGACGCAGAGAGGATCTAATCAGGCGCAGAATAATATGCAGTATACATCAATGTGATTTTATCGTACTTATATAATACCGGTACCTATCAAGATATATTCTAAATTATAGCTCCTTATTATCAAGGTTTGTTTCGCATATTTGAATTAAGAATTCAGTTTTAATTGTTTAAAAGGGAGTCTTTTTTATCCGAGGATATGGTGTTTTAGATGATTTATATTATAGCAAGAACGGCTCGGCTTATTATTAGGGCTTTTGAAATTTCTATGTTTTTACGAGCTGTTTTGTCCTGGATTATGCCGCCGGATTCAAATAAGGTTACGGTATTTTTGTATAACATTACGGAACCGGTAATACATCCGGTAAGAAGTTTTTTGAGTCGGTTTGAATTTATAAGAAATTTTCCGATAGATATTTCTTTTCTTGTTGTTCTTATAATTCTTGAATTTGTGCAAAGACTACTGTATTTTTGATGTTGTATTTATATGTTTCCGGAGGATTTTTTCTGAGAGGTTTATTTTGTGAACTTATCGTTTTTTTGTGATAGAATAGACGATTTGATAATAGCGGCAGGAAAGCGTGGTTCAGCTTGTACCGGTTTTCTTGATACTGAGCATCAGAAATACGCTTCTGATTACCTGAAGAGGAACATTGGCAGACTCCACGGTATTAGGTACTTATTTTATGGAGGATACAGCGGAGCGGAAAGGCGCATGCTTGTTTTGTATGATCCTTCTTTCTGCAGTTATTTTTATAGCTGCGGCAGATGTGTAAAAGTGCCCGATGGCGCAGATTTTTCCGCGGTTGTATCGGAATGCTGTATTTATGATGACATAAATTTTAAAAATTTAAACGGCAATGAAAAATCACGTATTGATGATTTAAGCAGTAACATATCGGTTTCTGACGGGTGGGATAAATTTTCTGTTGAAAGTGACTGTCCGCCGGCAGTTTGCATGGGACTTAGGGCTGTTGCAGTCAGCGGCAGCGGCTATGCAGAACTTGATCATCGTTCATATATGGGAGCGGTTCTTGCATTGGGCCTTTCGAGGGATACAATAGGGGATATAATTGTAAGAAACGATCGTGAAGCGATTATAATTACCGCACGGGCGGCTGCTGAACTTTTACTTTCACAGCCGCCTGTTTTGAATTATGTAGGAAGAGATAAAGTGTGTCTGAAAGAGATAAAGCTTCCGAGTGATTTTGCACCTGAGAGAAATTATTCAAAAGTGGTTATCTCTGTTGCTTCGGCGCGGATTGATGCGGTAGTTTCCGAGATAACCGGAATGTCTCGCGGAAAGGTGAAAAGAGCAGTTTCCCGCGGTGAGGTTATTCTGAATTGTGTACAGGTGGAAAATTTCGATGTTAGAGTTTCTTCCGGAGATGTTGTGTCAATTCGTAAATATGGAAAGTTTAAAATATCAGATTTTGCCGGAAAGACAAAAAGCGGCAGGCTGCGTCTTACAGTTTTGAAGTATATTTAATACAGATAGATTGAATTATTTAGATTATAAAAAAGGATGGATAAATTTATGCTTCCTCCACATGAGATTAAATCAAAGGGTTTTACACATGCGATTCGCGGTTACAGCGCCGAAGAGGTTGACGAATACGCAGAATTTGTTCTTAAAAAATACACTGAGCTTTACAGAGAAAACGATATGCTTGAAACAAAAATAGCTGAAATGAAAAGCCAGCTTGAAAAATATAGTTCAGATGAAGAATCTATACGGAGTGCTCTTGTCGAGGCTCAGCGATCGAGTGCCAAGATTATAGACGAGGCAAATGAACGCTCGAGAATAATATTGCACTCGGCAAAGCTGAACTGCGACAGAATACTTTCCGAATTTCGAAGTGCTGTAAAAGAAGAACGTGATGAATTGCTGCTTCTTCGCGGCATGGTGAAGAAATTCAAGGAGGAGTTGTTTGTTGCTTATCAGACGCATATAGAGTATATAGAAAAGATAGCACCTGAGCTTGATTCGCTTGATGAATCCGAATTCTCTGATGATGCAATTATTCGTTTGGCCGTTGAGAGCATAAAGTCGGATATTATTAGTAATCACGGAAACGGCGGAGCCGGAGAGGCTGACGAAACTTCAGCTGCTAAAGAAGATGCACATACCGGAGATAACGGTGATAAGAGTGATACGGCCGAGGCATCATCTGCAGCTGATACCGCAGCTCTGAAGGACGAATCTGATTCGCCTTTGGAAGAAATTGTTCAGGATAATTCAAGTGGAAAAATTGATTTACCTGGCGGAAGTAATGAGGATAAAAAGCCTTATGTCTTTTCCGAGGATACTGAAAGCTCAGAAGAGCTTACCGGAAATAAGGAAACCTTTTATGATCCAAATGGACATAAAACGGATTCCGCGGCCGAGTCAGAGTACGATGAAAGCGATCTCGTTGCGGAAATAATGGACATAGATTCAGATTCTTTATCTGACGTTGTAAACGAGCTCGAAAATGACATCGATGCTAAAACCTTAAAGAATTCAGGAGGGAGTTTGGCGGCGGATACCGAGGTGTCTGGGGGCGATTATTCTGCGCTCAGGCGGCTTGAGGAATTTGAATTAAATGATGAATCGGATTCTGTGCTTGGCGTATCGCGTGAAAAATTGTCAAGTGAACAAAGTCAGGTAAAATATGATGATAAATCCGATGAATTTCTTCGTACGCCGGACGATTCTGATGGCGTCGGGAAAAATGAAGAACCGATTGATGATTCAGATGATCTTTCCTTTTTAAAGAAACAGGAGGAAGATGACGATATGGATTATCTTGATTTTCTGAGGGACATTACAAACGGATAATATTATCGCTGGCTGGCTGCTTTCCGCCGAGAGCAGCGCGGCATATTATAGAGGCAGACTTCGGCTTGCTTGTGCAAAAATATCTTAGATTTCGGCGGAGAAACGGAATGTAAAATGCCAAAGGACTATACCGGAACACTAAATCTTCCCAAAACCGGATTTTCAATGAGGGCCAATCTTTCACAGCGTGAGCCTGAGATGCAGAAGCGCTGGGAAGAGGATAAAATATACGAAAAGATGCTCGAAAGGAATCAGGGCAAGCCTGCCTATATTCTTCACGACGGACCTCCTTTTTCAAATGGAAATATCCATATGGGAACTGCGATGAATAAGGTACTTAAGGATTTTATCAATAAATACAAGTCTATGAGCGGATATCGTGTATCCTACCGCCCCGGCTGGGATAATCACGGAATGCCTATAGAGAGCGCGATTATAAAGCAGAGCAAGCTTGACCGTAAAAGAATGACGGTTCCGGAATTTCGGAATGCCTGCCATGATTTTGCCGATAAATTTGTGAAGCTTCAGATGTCTCAGTTTAAGCGTCTCGGAGTACTGGGAGAATGGAACGATCCGTATCTTACAATGAGTCCTGATTTTGAAGCGCGCGAAATACAGGTATTCGGCGAGATGTTCAAAAAGGGATATATATATAAGGGGCTCAAACCGGTATACTGGTGTCCGCATGACGAGACGGCGCTTGCAGAGGCTGAAATCGACTATAAGGATGTCGATTGTTCATCTATATATGTTAAGTTTAAGCTATGTGATGACCTTGGAAGCGATAAGCTCGCTTCGCTGGATCGTGATAATACTTATTTTTTGATATGGACTACAACCGCATGGACGCTTCCCGGCAACCTTGCAATTGCTGTGCATCCGCGTGAGCGGTATGCTGCCGTTAAGGCTTCAAACGGGGAGACTTATATTCTTGCCGAAGCACTTTGTGAAAAGACAATGAAGGCCGGAGGGATAGACAGCTATGAGGTTGTCGCTTCCTTTAGCGGAAGTGATCTTGAATACATGAAAGCGCGTCATCCGTTTCTTGACAGAGATTCAGTTCTTCTTTGCGCTGAGTATGTTACTATGGAAAGCGGTACCGGATGTGTTCACACTGCTCCCGGATTTGGCGCGGACGACTATATGACGTGTATGCGTTATAAAATGGATATTATAGTTCCGGTTGATGACAAAGGATATCAGACTTCTGATGCAGGAAAGTATGCGGGAATGTATTATGAAGAATCCGGAGATGCTATAATAAATGATATGATGGAGAGCGGCGCGCTTTTCGCAACGGAGAAAATTACTCACTCATATCCGCATTGCTGGCGCTGTAAGCACCCAATTATTTTCCGTGCGACTCCGCAGTGGTTCTGTTCTGTAGAAGCATTCAGAGACGAGGCAATAAAGGCTTGCGAAGATGTAAACTGGATGCCTTCATGGGGCGGTGAGCGTATGGCACAAATGATTCGTGAGCGTGCGGATTGGTGTATTTCCCGTCAGCGTCATTGGGGACTGCCGATTGCTGTATTTTATTGTGCAGACTGCGGAGAGACTATCTGTACGGATGAGACGATTTCAAAAATTTCCCGTTTGTTTGCAGAACATGGTTCTAATATCTGGTATGAAAAAGACGCTTCGGAGCTTATTCCCGATGGCTTTAAGTGTCCGAAATGCGGAAGTGTGCATTTTACAAAAGAGACTGACACGCTTGACGGCTGGTTTGACTCAGGCTGTACGCATTTTGTAAGTTTAGAAAACCGTCCGGGGATGGAATGGCCGGCAGACCTGTATCTTGAAGGCGCTGACCAGTACAGGGGATGGTTTCAGTCGTCTCTTCTTACTGCGGTCGGAGCAAAGGGGCAGGGCGCACCGTATAAGGCCGTTCTTACCCATGGCTGGGTTGTGGACGGAGAGGGAAAAGCGATGCATAAATCGCTTGGTAATTCTATCCTTGCCGAAGATGTCGTAAAGAAATACGGGGCGGATATTCTCAGATGTTGGGTTGCGTCAAGCGATTACCGCGTCGATGTCCGAGTTTCAGATCAAATTTTAGGACAGCTCGGAGAGATTTACCGAAAAATACGCAATACCGCAAGAATACTTCTTGCTAATCTCGGTGATTTTAATCCTGATTTGGATATGGTTCCGGCAGACGAATTGGAAGATATAGACAAGTGGATTATATCAGGAATGAATAAGCTTGTTGGAAGATCGGTTAAGAATTATGACGCATTTGAGTTTCACAGTGTATTCCATGATATCAGCAATTTCTGTACCGTAGATTTGTCAAAGCTTTATGTCGATATAACAAAAGACCGTACGTATGTTGAGGCTGCTTCGTCAAAGACGAGACGCTGTGTTCAGACAGCGATGTATATTGTTCTATCTTCTCTTACGAGACTGCTTGCGCCGCTTCTTACTCATACTGCTGATGAGATTTGGCTGTCAATGCCGCACATATCCGGCGATGATGTAAGCTGTGTGCTTTTGAATGACATGCCTGTATATGACGAGCGGTATGTATTCGAAGAAATAGAAAATCATTGGGATAGGCTTTTTGAACTCCGTGATGATGTGATGAAGGAGCTTGAAAATGCGCGTGCTGAAAAGGTAATCGGTAAGTCGCTTGAAGCTCAGATTGAAATAACTGTAAGTGGAGAAAAATACGAACTTTTAAACAGCTTCTGTGATAAGCTTGCAGCCGTTTTCATTGTTTCCGGCGTAAAGCTTATAAACGGCGGCAGTGAGGAGCTCTCTGTGAAGGTAAAGCAGGCCGACGGTGAAAAGTGCGACAGATGCTGGATGTATACCGATGACGGAGAAAAGACGGAGGACGGCTATTTATGTGCTCGCTGCCTGAAAACGATAAAAGAGATTTAAGTCAGACAGAGGCCTCGGGCGATGAAACGGATCAAACTGAAAAAAATGAATCTGGATTTTCAGATTTGAATTTTGAGTCTGCGAAGGCAGATGAAAATCAGACTGAAAGAGAAGAGAAAGAGGATTCTGCCGCTGAAGTAGTGCAGCTGAAAAAGA
>CABPZV010000040.1 GCA_902462015.1 uncultured Eubacteriales bacterium
AGAGCTTTGCGAAGTGTATGGTAAAGATGACGTCGATGAAGAGCTGAAGTTTGTAAAATACAGAGTTTTACGTATCAAGGTCATGTCTCTGTTTGATGAACAGTATCGTCCGGTCGAAAATTATGACGAACTATATTTTGAGCTTTGCCTTATATACGGCCAGGAGGAAACCGACGATGCAATTGATTCATATAAATGGTGGTCTTTAGAAGATAGAATAAAGATGCTTTTTGACGCGAACTATGATCCGGTTTCAAACTACAATGAACTCTATGCAGAGCTCTGTGACGAATACGGTAAATGTAATATCGACAACGAAATTGAATTATATAAAATGATGTCTTTATTTGAAAGAGTAGAAGCTCTCTTTGATAAGGACGGTATTCCTGTATCAAATTACAGCGAACTTTATGCAGAACTTTGTGAGGACTACGACCAGGAAAGAGTGGATTCACACATTGAAAGTTACTTGTGGGGGATTGTTTACGACAAGGCATGGCAGCTTTTCGATAATGCAGGCAATCCTGTTGAAAATTACGATGAGCTTTATAAAGAGCTGTGCTTAGTATATGACAGAAGCACGGTAGACGACTGCATCAGTTCTATACAGGGAAATTGGTGCTATAACAGCTAAAAATTTGCGCCGTCAGGCGCAGTATATGGAAAGGCATGGTCATAACTTATGAACAAAAAACAGATTTTCGGACTTCTTCTTGCTTTTGTTCTGCTTGCAGGTTCATTTTTGATAACCTCTGCGGTAAATGGGCACGAGAAACCGGCGGAAAGTGAAAGTCCGTCAATGATTGAAAATCTTGGCAGTTATCTTAGCGGGGAAAGCTTTAATATAAATCTGCCGAATGAAGATTTTATTGCATATCTCGATGTTACGGGAACTATATCTGAGGACAGCTCATATACAAGTTCATATTCCCATAACTTTAATCTTAATTATATTGATGCCATCATTGAGAGCGAATATAATACTGGGCTTATTATGTACATGAATTCTCCGGGAGGATCGGTTTATGCCAGCGATGAGCTCTATCTTGCAATTGAATATTACAAGGAGACAACCGGAAGACCTGTTTTTTGTTACTTTGGGCCTACTGCCTGTTCCGGCGCATACTATATTGCAATGGCGGCGGATGAAATTTATGCTAACCGCAATACGATGACAGGATCTATAGGCGTTATAATGCAGATGTATGATCTTACAGGATTGTATGATAAGCTTGGCGTTAAAGAGGTAGATATTGTAAGCGGAAAAAACAAGGCTATGGGATCATCGGGGCAGGAGCTTACAGAAGAGCAGCGTGCGATTCTTCAGGAGTATGTCGATGAGTCGTACGAGCAGTTTGTAGAGATTGTTTCGAGAGGGCGCGGAATTGATGCTGATACTGTAAGAGAGCTTGCGGACGGAAGAATCTATACTGCGTCCGGCGCGCTTGAAAACGGTCTTATAGATGGTATCTGCGGTTATGATGATTATATTTCAGACGTTTGTCAGACGCTTAACTGCAGCTACATTTATCAGCCTGATTCCGATGTATATTCCGGAATTTTTTCATCGCTTTTTGATGTGATATCCGGGGTAAAATCGAAATCGGAGAGCGAAGTTCTGACAGATCTTGCTTCTGAGCTTAGGAACGGGGTATGGTATTATGCAAAAGCAGCCGACTGATTTTATTTATGCCGGAATTTGGCCGAGAGCAGCCGCGTATTTAATTGACAGGTTTTTAATTGCGCTTCTGTGTCTGTTTGTCAAGCTTCCGGCTTGGGTGGCTTCGCTTGTAAGCGGTTCAAAGCTGTCTTATGTTATTTTTAATTTTACTGCTGTAGATATCGTTTGCTATATAATCGGAGCTTTATATTTTACACTTCTGACATGGAAAAGCGGCCGAACTCTCGGCAAGTATTTAATGAAGCTTACTGTGGTTACCGATGATGGAACTCAGCTCTGTTTTTTCCGCGCGCTCTATCGTGAGACAGTCGGCCGTTTTCTTACTGGAATTCTTTTAATAGGATATATAGCTGCCGGATGTGACTTTGAGAAGCGCGGTTTTCATGACCGTCTTTGTGATACGAGGGTAATATATTCATTGGGGAGATATGCGGCATATCCGCGGCTTCCGAAAGATCCTCAAATATCAGGAAAAAGCGGTATTTCTCCAGAATTTTTAAATTCTGACGCGGCTGGTATCGGCGCGTCCGGGGTTATTGAAGATTCTGATCTGCCGTCTCTTGGCTTTACGGCAAAACCCAATTCTGTACCTCAGCAGGAAAGTCCTGAGGAAAATATGAAGAACGATAAACCGGAAATAAGCGGTGCGGATTAAAAAAGACATTAATGCAAACCAGCAAAAGGATAAAGCGGCTGCGTGTTTGCAAAATGTTTACAGTTATTTTATCGGCGTGAAAATTTGATAAGCTATAATCGACAATACTATTATATATGTCGGTGAGCTTATTGTTTGGTTATATCAAATGTTATCCCCCGGAGCTTCGGCTCCGGGAATATGAATATTACAGAGGCGTTTACTGCGGTCTGTGCAGGAGCATGGGGCGATGTACGGGATGTGTATCGAGGCTTACTCTCAGCTATGATCTTGTTTTTCTTGCGCTGGCAAGAATGGCTCTGACAGGAGAAAATCCGAAAATAAAGGCCGGACGCTGCTTT
Source organism: uncultured Eubacteriales bacterium (assembly GCA_902462015.1). Classification (GTDB taxonomy): domain Bacteria; phylum Bacillota; class Clostridia; order Oscillospirales; family CAG-272; genus UMGS911. Next base: position 2,678 of record CABPZV010000040.1, read on the forward strand.
GTGCATCCATTTAGGCGCCGTCCGGTGTGTGTTCCCTGCAGCTCGGTCGATTACGCGGCCTGTGCGGGAGCGATTTTGGGGTATTACAAGCTTGAAGATGATTTAAATGACACGCGCGGAATTGGAAAAGCAAAATTGCTTATATTAAGACCGGCACTTTCTCATGCCAAAAGTCTTGCTGAAAAATCTTTCGGAGAAATTGAGGGACTTGACTCAGCGGTATCAGTAAAAATGAGCTGTATTCGTGAACTTGAACAGAAGGATAATATCACAGCAGATGAACTTGCGGATCTTTCCGGAGGGATTCTTGCAGATGTATTTGAATGCGGGCTTTCGGGCAGCGCGGCGCGGATTTCAAGGGAGATAGGATATCATGTAGGACGGTGGGTGTATCTCATCGATGCAGTTGATGACTATAATAAAGATATGAGGAGTGGAGATTTTTCTCCGTTCCGAGATTCGGGACTTCCTTCCGACGAAGCAATTTGTGCAGCTCTCACTTCGGAGATGGCAGCAACAGAGACTGCTGTCGGACTTTTGCCCGATGACTGCGGCGCTGAGATCTCTGAGCTTATAAAAAACATTCTTTATCTTGGAACTGAAAGAGTTACCGGAGGAGTGCTCAGCCGCAAAAATGGTAAAATAACAAAAAAACACAAAAAGTTTCAGTCTTACGGCTGATTCACCGGTACAGCTGTAAATTGCGCTGTAAATCCGGCATAAGGGATATATACAGATGATTAATGATCCTTATAAGGTTCTCGGCGTCTCAAGGGATGCCACAGATGATGAAATAAAAAAGGCTTATAGAGAGCTTGCGCGCAAGTACCACCCGGACAATTATAACGGGAATCCTCTGGCCGACCTTGTTGAAGAAAAAATGAAAGAGATCAATGAGGCTTATGAGATGATCCAAAAGGAGCGTTCCGGGGGCGGACGGTCGGATTATAGCGGAAGAGGTTACAGCGGTTCAGATTATGGAAGTGCGGGATCAGGTGCTGGCGGTACTGGTACAAATGCTGATTTTGTAAAGGTTCGATCGCTTATAAACAACGGAAGGTATTCAGAAGCTGAAATAATTCTCGACGGTTATTCTTCTTCTGACCGCGGCGCTGAATGGAACTATCTTAAAGGTCAGGTGCTGATGCAGCGGGGCTGGTATTTTGAAGCACAGCGTTTTTTTGAAACCGCATGTTACATGGCTCCTAATAATTCTGAATATCGCTCGGCGCTTGATAGGGTCAGGGGAACGTCTGCTTCTTACAGCCGCGGATACCGCACTTCTTCCGGAAGAGGCGGTTCCGGAGTTGATTTCTGTACTTCGCTTCTCTGCGCTGACTGTTGCTGTGAAATGATGGGCGGAGATCTAATCAGATGCTGCTGATTCTATAATTTTGATTTTGTGTCCTGATACTGACCAGAAGGTATTTACTGAGTAAATTTTGGAGCAATGATGCTATGGAAATAGATTTTCTGTGTGTTAATAACCGGCACGCAGATTATGCAGGCGGATTATGAAACGTAAAAATAAAACAAAAAGAATACGGACAAGGACGATTACGATGGCGGCAGTTTTAAGCGCACTCGGAGTCGCCTTTCTGTATATAGGCTCAATTTTCGATTTTCTCGATCTGACGGCTGCGGCCGCTTCTTCGCTTATCATCGTTCTTGCAGTTATGGAGGGCCGCGGAGGAATTCCGTGGATGATTTATGCCGCAACGTCGTTTATTTCGGCTTTGATTCTGCCAAACAAATATCCGGTTCTTCTCTATATTTTTTTTGCAGGGCTTTATCCGATGGTTAAATCTGCAGCGGAGAAACTCCCGCGGATTGCTTCGGCAGCTGTTAAGCTTGTTTTCTTTAATGCGGTATTTACATTGATTATGCTTATGGGACGGTATCTTCTGCATCTTCCGGAGGACGAGATCGGACTTGATACAGCAATCTATGTACTTGGAAATTTGATGCTTGTAGCATACGATTATCTTCTTACTCAGCTGATAACGCTCTACCAGCGAAAGCTAAGAAAAATGCTTCGGCTGGGAGGAATGTTCGGATAGCGCAAAAGGGAATAGATGTATAATGTAACACAAATTCTTATTTTAGGAGATCGAGAAATATGGAAAATTTAAAGATACGCCGTGCAAAAGAGTGTGATATACCAATTATTGATAAATTATTATATGAGGTTCATAAAGTCCATAGTGATGTTAGACCTGATTTGTTTAAAGCAGGTGCGAAAAAGTACAGTGATGAAGATTTAAAGGCAATCATTAAAGATTGCAAAAAACCGGTTTTTGTTGCGGAAAAAGACGGAATTATTTTGGGGTATGCTTTCTGCGTACATCAGCAAAACACTAACAGCAATATGACAGATGTCAAAACGCTGTATATTGACGATCTGTGCGTTGATGAAGCTGCGCGCGGTGCACATATTGGGAGATCGCTGTATGAGTATGTTTTAGATTATGCCAGGAATAATGAATACTATAATGTGACGCTTAACGTATGGGCAGATAATAAAAATGCTGTAAAATTTTACGATAAACTCGGTCTAAAAATTCAGAAAATAGGAATGGAAAAAATATTATGATGCAATTTACTTTTTTCGGTTCTGCAGGTTCTGTGATACCTTTAATTATATTTAATTTTGATGTAAAATGTAGATAACACGACGGGAAATGTATATTAAATAACTTTTTTTATAAAAAGTCTTGACAAACGCTTTTATTAGGCGTATAATTTGTAAAACGAAGTTTTGAGGGGCGATTTGTACGATGCGGAACAATTTTAAAAGCTATTATTACTTTTATTTTACAGAAGCGATGGATTGTTGCGTTGTACGTAGTCTTGCCGGCTGACTTTGGCAAAGATATGTAAAATTCAATAACCACCGCTGATTTTCGTGTGCGAATTTATCAGCGGTGGTTTTTTAGTGATATTCGGGCGTATTACGGAATATTTAGCCGGGAAACAACCAGCTGGCAAACTGAGGGAAGAAATGGTTATGGAAATGAATGAAAATAAAGGCGGCTTGAAGAAAGCCAGAGAGAGAATTTGTAGCATTGACAGAAAGATGGCAGAGCTTTTCTGTGAGAGAATGGATGCTGTCCGCATAGTTGCTGAGTACAAAAAGGAGCATGGGCTTCCTATACTTGATGCCTCGAGAGAGGCGGATTTACTTGCCCGCAACTTAGAATATATCGATGAGTTTGATATTCGCTCTTATTATACCGGTTTTCTCAAATCTGTAATCGAATTGTCAAAGCAATATCAGCACCGCCTGCTCACCGGTTTAAAGATTGCTTACAGCGGGGTTGAGGGAGCATTTGCTCATATAGCTGCAACGCGTATTTTTCCTGACGGAGAGACTGTGGCATATCCGGATTTTCCGTCGGCTTACGAAGCGGTTGTCAGCGGAGAGTGCGACTGCTGCGTACTTCCGGTCGAAAATAGCTTTGCCGGAGAGGTTGTTCAGGTAACAGATCTTATGTTTGAGGGAAGTCTTTTTATCAACGGCATATATAACCTCAGAATCTCTCACTGCCTGCTCGGCGTAGAGGGTGCCTCAGCCGAGAAGATTCGTACCGTGATAAGTCATCCTCAGGCGCTCAGCCAGTGCTGTGATTATATAAGAGAGCACAGATTTGAAAAGATCAAAGCAAAAAATACCGCTATCGCTGCGCAGCAGGTTGCAGAGAATGCGGATATACATATGGCCGCGATTGCAAGCGCGGAGACTGCTCCGCTTTACGGATTGACTGTTCTTGATCATGATATAAACGAGAGTCATACGAATACGACAAGGTTTGCCGTATTTTCACGTTCAGAAAATACCTCGCAGCATAGTAGAAACGACAAGTTTATTCTTCTTTTTACTGTAAGCGACGTTGCCGGCGCGCTTGCGGAAGCTATCAATGTAATAGGAAAATACGGATATAATATGAAATCGCTTCGTTCACGTCCGATAAAAATGAGAGCATGGCAGTATTATTTCTATGTTGAAGCCGAGGGGGATATAACGTCGGAAAGCGGCGCTGCTATGATAGCTGAGCTTTCTGAGCAATGCAGTTCGGTAAAAATTGTAGGACATTTTTCATCGGAGATTGACCTCGCTGACTAATGGAGACATCCGCAGCTTTTCGTCTTGTCTGCTGCCGGAGGGACAGGTATTTCAGTGTGGATGAAATCCGGGTAAAGCTTTTATTATCTGATAAGAAGCCGCAGCATGCGGAATGAGGTATTGTTATGAAAATTCATGTTGAACTTGGAGAAAACAGCTATGATATTACATTGGAGCATGGTCTGATTTCGCGTATTACCGGGCTGATTGACACCAAAAGGCGCGTCCTTATCGTTACCGACGAGGGTGTTCCTTCAAAGTACGCAGAGCAGGTTGCCTTGCAGTGTTCATATCCTGAGATTGCAGTAATTCCGCAGGGAGAGGAAAGTAAAACACTTGACACTTATTCGCTTCTGTTAAAAAAAATGCTCGACTGTGGTTTTAACCGTGAGGACTGCGTTATAGCGGTCGGCGGCGGTGTTGTCGGCGACCTTTCAGGTTTCGCAGCCGCATGCTATATGCGCGGTGTGGATTTTTACAATATTCCGACAACTTTGCTTTCTCAGGTTGATTCATCTGTCGGAGGCAAAACGGCTGTTAATTTCGGAGGAATCAAAAATGTTGTCGGCGTTTTCAGTCAGCCCAAAGCGGTTTTGATTGATCCTGAGGTGCTTGAAAGTCTGCCTCAAAGACAGTTTTCAAACGGTATGGCGGAGGCTATTAAGATGTCGCTTACGTCAGATCCTAAGCTTTTTGAACTGATTGCTTCGGAGACGGGCTCTGAGCTTGACCGGATTATCGCCGGGGCGATTAAAATTAAACGCGATGTTGTTCAGCGCGACGAGCGCGAGGGGGGACTTCGGAGAGTTCTTAACTTTGGACATACGATTGGTCATGGAATTGAGTCGGTGGAACAGCCGAGCGGTTTATATCACGGCGAATGTGTCGCACTCGGTATGCTGCCGATGTGCAGCGAAAGTGTCCGCGGTGAACTTATACCGGTATTGCGGAAATACAATCTGCCTGTTGAATATCACGGAGATCTGGACGCGATTTTTTCGGCTATGCAGCATGACAAAAAGACCGGCTCCGGTGGCGTGACTGTTGTTACAGTGCCTCGCATCGGCGAATTTGAGATGCATAAGGAAACGCAGTCCGGGCTGATGAAAAGGCTTGAGATGTTTGCATGATGTTCTGACGATCGTGTAATTTCAGGAAGGAAATTATATTAGCATGAAAAATTCATTTGGAACAAGCGTTTCTGTCACGCTTTTCGGAGAAAGTCACGGAGTTCAGATCGGAGCGGTGCTTGACGGAATGGCACCGGGAATTCCGGTAAATAGGGAATTTATATCATCACAGCTTCATAAACGTGCACCTGTCGGAAAAATTTCAACTCCGAGACATGAGACTGATGATTTTACAATCTGCAGTGGTGTTTTCGAGGATAAAACTACAGGTACGCCGATTTGTATTACAATTCCGAATCAGAACACAAAAAGCGAAGATTACGGACGCACAAGATGGCTTGCCCGTCCGGGTCACGCGGATTATACCGCGAATTGCAAATATCACGGCTTTGAGGATTACCGTGGAGGCGGTCATTTCAGCGGCCGAATTACAGCGCCTTTGGTTGCAGCGGGAGCGATTGCGCTTTCTGCACTTTCTGCTAAGGGGATTAAGATTGGAACGCATATAAAGAGCGTTCATGGAATTTGTGACCGTGGATTTGACAATATTGAAGAGGATATAGCGGCGCTGTCTGAAATGGATTTTGCGGTTCTCGACGGTGAAAAGGGCGCGCTTATGCGCGCGGAAATTGAGAAAGCCGGGGCTTCCGGGGATTCGGTCGGAGGTGTGCTGCAGACAGCAGTGTACGGTATGCCGGCTGGAGTCGGAGAACCGTGGTTTGATACGGTCGAGAGTATGCTTTCTCACGCACTGTTTGGAATTCCTGGAATCAAAGGAGTAAGTTTCGGTGAAGGCTTCGACATAGCGAAGCTTGCAGGAAGCGAGGCTAATGACAGCTTCAGAATGTCTGGAGACAGAATTGTCACTGAGACTAACCGGAACGGCGGAATAAACGGAGGCATTACAAACGGAATGCCTATTGTCTTTGAATGCGCTGTCAAGCCGACTCCATCTATTTCTAAGGAACAGCAGACGGTAGATTTTAATAAGCATGAAAATGCACCGATCGGAATAAGAGGCAGACATGACCCGGCGATAATTCATCGTGCGCGTGTCGTTGTCGACAGCGTTGCAGGAATTGTGCTCTGCGACCTGCTTGCTCAAAGATACGGTACTGATTACTTCTGTGTCAAATGACAATCGGTAACAATTCATAGTAGTTGTTTATGCTCGTAACTGTAATATGCCGTGTAAGACTTTCCTTGATACAACCGAGAAATGTGGCACTTTTTGCGGTACCGATATACTGGTGTGAAAAGCTGAGAAAGCCTTACTTTCAATACATATTTTTTATGAAGGAAAGGTATGGAGATTAATGTGAAATACGGACTAATTGGAGAAAAGCTTGGACATAGCTTTTCGGCTGATATTCACGGCCGTATAGGGCGGTATGACTGTCCTGAGGACGGAGGCTATGATTATCGGTTGCTCGAACTTGCACCTGGTGAGCTTGACGGCTTTATGCGCCGGCGGAATTTTCTCGGACTTAATGTTACAATACCTTATAAGCAGACTGTTATACCTTATCTTGACGATATTGATGAGACCGCGGAAAAAATCGGATCGGTGAATACAATTGTCAACCGTGGCGGCAGACTATTCGGTTATAATACAGATTTTGGCGGAATGAGAGCGCTTATAAAGAAAAATAACATTGAGATTTGCGGTAAAAAGGTGATGATACTCGGAAGCGGCGGAACAAGCAAAACTGCATACGCTGCGGTGCAGAGTCTTGGAGCCTCTGAAATTATCTGTGTAAGCCGCAGCGGACGGAACGGCGCTGTTACTTATGATGAGGCATATGCCATGCATAGTGACACGGAAATTATAATCAATGCTACTCCCTGCGGCATGTTTCCGAATACCGAAGGAGTTCCTGTCATTTTGGGGTGTTTTTCAAAGCTGTCAGGTGTAGTCGATGTTATCTTTAACCCTCTTTCGACAGTGCTTGTAAGGCAGGCGTTCGGACTTGGGATTCCGGCATGCGGTGGTCTGTATATGCTTGTAGTTCAGGCTGTGCTTGCTTATGGGCACTTCTTTGGAAGAGAATACAAAGCATCTCTTGCCGATCGGATTTATTCGGAGCTGCTTTCAGAAAAGCAAAATATTGTGCTCATCGGTATGCCCGGATGCGGAAAAACTACAATCGGAAAGCTGATTGCCCAAAGTTCCGGAAAAACATTTGTAGATACTGATTTGATGGTAACCGAAAAGGCTGGTATGCCTGTAAGCGATATCTTTAGAAAATACGGAGAGAACCGGTTTCGTGAGCTTGAAAGCGAGGCTGTACGGGAGGCTTCTGAGAAGGTCGGACAGGTTATTTCCACCGGCGGCGGCGCTGTGCTTCGGAGTGAAAACGTCGATGCTCTCAGAATGAACGGCAGAATCTATTTTCTTGATCGTCCTGTAGAAATGCTTGTTCCGACGAAAGACCGTCCCCTTGCCAGTAGTTCAGAGGAGATGCGTAAAAGGTATGAGGAAAGGCTTTCGATATATTTGTCATCTGCCGACGAAGTGATTTCCATGTCGGAGGACGCTGTACAAAACGCAAAAGCTGTAGAAAAGCGGCATTTTCCTTTGCAATATGAATAATACAGCAGCTATTGGTGGCATGTATACAGAAATGTACGGCTTGTAAATGTATAGAGGAAATCTTTCGGGTTATGTGCAAAAAAGGTATGGTCATAGATATGAAAGACAAAAATAGAAAGAAAATATTAGTTATAAATGGACCGAATCTCAATATGCTTGGAATTCGGGAGCCTGATATTTACGGACGGGAAACGTATCAGAGCCTTTGCGATAAGATAACCCGTTACTGCGAATCTGTCGGAGCGGAAGCTGAGCTTTACCAATCGAATCACGAGGGAGATCTTGTAGATAAGATTCAGAGCGCATATGGAGTTTTCGACGGGATTATAATCAATCCTGCTGCATATACCCATACAAGCGTGGCGCTGCTTGATGCGCTTAAGGCAGTCGGAATTCCGGCAGTTGAGGTTCATATATCCGATGTGTCATCACGAGAGGATTTCCGTCAGGTAAGTTACGTACGAAGCGCGTGCAGAAAGACGATTTGCGGTCATGGGACAGACGGATATCTTGAGGCGGTTGATTTTCTGATTAATATTGATGCGTGAAAATGTGAAATATGTTTTTTGTTTAGCGCAGCATGGACGGTATTCCTGAAAACTGAAACCGTACAAAGCTATGGGGTATACGAAAGGGTATGGTCATAAAAATCATATGATTGTTGAATTTTTTCCGTCAGAGATTTGCGGAAGCATAAAGGCTCCGCCATCTAAGAGCATGGCGCATCGTCTTCTGATCTGTTCCGGACTTGCCGCGGGAGAGAGCGTTATTTCCGGAATTGCACCGTCGGAGGATGTGCTTGCTACGATTGACTGTCTGCGCGCTCTTGGAGCCGAAATTAAATATAGTGGACTTTCAGCAGTTGCAGACTCTAATGAATCCGGTACAGTTTCTGATGGAAACCGTACAAAGTCTGCAGGAACTGCACACGTTACCGGTACGGATCTTTTAAAGCGCGGTAAAGTAATGATGCCATGTCGCGAATGCGGAAGTACGCTTCGCTTTCTTATACCGCTTGCGTTTTTTTCTGACAGTGAGGCGGTATTTACCGGAAGCGAACGTCTGATGCAAAGACCGATGTCGGTTTATGAGGATATTTGTGCGCAGCACGGGCTGTATTTTGAGAGAAATACAGACGGAATTCATGTCTGCGGCCGGCTTAAAAGCGGAGAATACAGCCTGCCAGGAGACGTCAGCAGTCAGTTTATCAGCGGTCTTCTTTTTGCGCTTCCGCTTGTGCCGGGAGAAAGTATTATAAAAATTACAGGCCGTACAGAGAGCCGCTCCTACATAGATCTTACCGTTTCTGCTTTACGGCAGTTCGGCGTTACGGTTGATTTTAGGGGAGACAATGAAATCATAATTCCTGGCGGACAAAGCTATGCTCCGCAGATGGCTGAGGTTGAGGGTGATTACTCAAACGCGGCGTTTTTCGAAGCTTTCAATCTCATCGGGGGAGATGTGACCGTTACCGGTTTGTCTTCGGAGAGTCTTCAGGGAGACCGCGTATACAAAGAATACTTTTCAGCGATTAAGAACGGCAGGCCGACTCTTTCAATAGCCTCGTGTCCTGACCTTGGTCCTGTACTTCTTGCAGCGGCTGCCGCAAGGCACGGAGCAGTATTAACCGATACGAAACGGCTGAAAATCAAAGAGAGTGACCGCGGAGCCGCTATGGCACAGGAGCTTTCAAAGCTCGGAGCGGAGCTTAGGCTGTTTGACAGCAGAATCGAAGCCGACAGAGGCGAACTGCACCGTCCTGATATGGATCTATGCGGTCACGGCGATCACAGAATTGTCATGGCGCTTTCTGTTCTGCTTACGGTAACGGGCGGACGCATCAGAGGAGCCGAGGCGGTGGCAAAGAGTATGCCGGATTTCTTTGAAAAAATTGAGAGGTTAGGGGCAAGGATTAGATATTATGAAGCTTGATAAAAGTATGCGTATTATGATTGTCGGTCTTGGACTGATCGGCGGAAGCTATGCAAGAGGACTGAAAAAGCGTGGCTTTTATGTAACTGCAATCGATTCGAATCCTGAATCTATAAAGTATGGACTTAAGGAGGAGATTGTTGATGAGGGATATGACTATGTTGATGAGGAGGCCGTCGGACGTGCGGATATGGTGATATTTGCTCTTTATCCGAAGGTCTTTGTAGATTGGATACGCGATTATCAGCATCTTTTTAAATCCGGGGCAGTTGTCACGGATGTCACGGGTGTCAAATCCTGTATTGTCTATAAAATTCAGGAAATGCTCCGGGATGATGTAGAGTATATTGCGTCCCATCCCATGGCAGGACGGGAGGTTTACGGAGTTGAAAACAGCGACGACCGTATTTTCCATGACGCGAATTTTATAGTTGTTCCGACAAATAAAAACAGCGTTGAGTCGATTCTCACCTGCCGGAGGCTTGGAGAGGAGCTTGGATTTTCGAGAATTTCTGTTCTTTCACCGGAGGAGCACGACGAGATGATAGGCTTTGTTTCGCAGCTTACACACTGTATTGCCGTAACTCTTATGACATGCTCGGATAATACTCATCTGGCATGTTATACGGGAGATTCGTTTAGAGATCTCACGAGAATTGCAAGAATTAATGAAAATATGTGGAGCGAACTTTTCCTGCTGAATAAAGATGCTTTGCTTGAACAGATGAATATATTTCTTCGTGAATTTATTCTCTTCCGCGAT
>CABPZV010000041.1 GCA_902462015.1 uncultured Eubacteriales bacterium
AGCCAAGAGACTGATAGTATTCCTCCGCGCGGTTATAATCATAGTCGTATTCAATATACCACTGCTGAGAATCGGCGCCCGTATCCGGTTTGAGTACAACATTTTCGCCGGAGTAGTCCATGACATATCCCGGATTATCCCGAAATGATATCTTGTACGCACTGTTCGGGTCGGTATTCAGATGATATTCCGGAACTGCATAAAACACGAGATGTTCTTCGCTTGCCCCATTATTAGTATATGTCCATACACGGTTGCCGTTTCCTATTCCACTGCAAACATCAAGAACTACGCCGTAGCCGTTATAGCTGCACGTCGGCGAAGCAGTGTAGTATCTGCCTGAGCTGTTATAGGTAAGTCTGAATTGCTGAGAATTGCTCGACGGATATTCCTCTTTTAACTTTATCTGCTGACCGCTGGCATTAAGACTTCTTTCCACTGTCATATATAAACCGTTTGCTTTGTTTCTGAACTTATATATCTGTTCAGGAACCGGCTCAAGATACCACTCCTGAAAAGCCGAATTTGCAATTGACGCGAGCTTAACCTTTGCATTGCTTGCCGTCGAAGAATTTTCAATGCTCAATGCAAGATTAAGATTTCTTGCAGGCGACAGCTTGTAAGTTCCGTTTTCCTGACGCTTGATTCTCCATGTCTGTTCGGATGCATATGCCCATTCGTATATGATTACCTGAGCTCCGGCGACACAGTTCGCCCTGCCGTCAAGCACCATATCACCGCTTGAATATATATCAGCAGATACAAGATCCGTATGAAGTACATACATATCTCCGCTGTCATGAGATATCATCCAATGCTCCGATGGATATTCGCCTTTCGGATATTGCTGCACATGTGTCCCGTTCGTTGTTCCGTTCCCGGAAATATCGAGATACATTCCGCTGCCGCGGTTCCGAAGACAGTATCTCTGACCGACAATCGGGTCAGTCTCCTCTATGTACCACTCCTGTTCTGCGGCTCCGCTTCTAATTGACGCAAGAACTATGCTTGCATTAGAAGCTGTCGAGGCTCCGTACACTGCAAGACATGCAGAGGAATTCCTTGCAGAGATAATTATATATGCTCCGTTCGACTGTTTCTGAAGCCTCCACGACTGTCTTGGTCCAGATCCCTCTTTGTATGAAAGAACAACACCGGTTCCGACAGCTCCGCTGGAGCTCGATTTAATAACCATGCTGGTTCCGGAAATCAGGTTGCTTTCAAAAACATAGTACCCCATAGAATCAAAACGCAGCGTCCACCTCATAGACAGATAATCCCCTTCGGGATATTGCTGTATGGCTGTGCCTTCCGCCGTGCTATTTCCCCGGACGTCGAGATACATGCCGCTTCCGCGGTTTCTCAAACGATACGTGCGGCCCACGTCATATGTCGATATCGTACTCATCGGCATAATTCCGCCGCCCCCTTCCGGATCCGCGATGTTTTCTGCTGTTGCGGTGTCCCGCGCCTGAGCCGTTATCTCCAAAGGAAATGACAGCACAACTGCAGATAAGAAAAACGCGAGTACTCTGAGCCTTGTTCTTTTCATGATAAAACCTCCTTTTATTTTGTGTCCTAAGGCATTTATGTTTTCATCTTACAAGCTAATGGCTCTTGTAAGATGCCGTAAACATCGGGAGTACTGTATATTTATCGCAGAAAGTGACTTTATTCATTTTTATTTGTCGGTCACGACATTTATTTAAAAAAATATATAAAGAAATAAGCAGAACCCGCCGCCAAAGACGAAAGATGTTTCAATTCAGTTATATTTTGACATTAGTTTTTGCATACTGTTTATATATTGTAATATTTTCCATATATATTATATACTTTTTTCGATTATATGTCAATAGTTTTGCATAATTTTTATATTATTTTTGCATTGTAATTATTTCATTGGCATATAACAGATTCAAACACTGTAATGTCAAGGTATATAATTTAAAATACTTTTTTATACAAGCGCCAGAAAATAAGACAGACTGAATACTGACAAAAATAAAATCAACATAAGCATATATATAAATATAAGAAAAAGCTTGACAACATCTTTTTTTTATGGTATATTATAGATACCTCGGCGAGGTTTTTTTGTTGCGCGCTTTTTCTGTGCCGCAGCTCTCTGCGTCGGTTCCGGCGTTATTCTGCGTCCGAGGGAGATATTATTATCGAAGGTGCTCTGTCCCGTTATGTAACTGACAAACACACGTCCGGCTTCGGAGCGCCGCGAGGAAAGGAAAGGACAAGATATATGAGAGTCAAAGTTACCCTCGCATGCAGCGAATGCAAACAGCGCAATTACGACACTGCAAAAAATAAGAAAAACGATCCCGACAGAATTGAGATCAGTAAATACTGCCGCTTTTGCCGTAAGCATACTGTTCACAAAGAAACCAAGTAAGGAGGTTCCAGATGTCTGATATCGAGAAAAAGGAATCAGAGACCAAAGCTGCTGTCAGTTCAGAAAAAACAGATAAAAAATCTGATAAAGCTGTACAAAAAGCTGAAAAGGTCAAAAAGACTTCGCGAAGAGAACGTATCGCAAAGTCATTCCGCGAATACAAAAGTGAACTGAAAAAGATTGTCTGGTACAGCCGTGAACAGACTTTTCACAGCACAATCGTTGTTCTTGTCAGCATTATCGTTTCGGCAGCAGTAATTGCAGTTGTGGATTTCAGTTTTTCACATCTTATTACGTGGCTCGGCTCACTTATATAATTGGTGATAGATAATGAGTGATTTCAGCGATTCAACCCCTGAAATAAGGTGGTATATTGCTCATACCTACTCAGGATATGAGAACAAAGTTAAAGCAAATCTCGAAAAAATAATCGAGAACAGAGGCCTGCAGAATTTAATCGTCGATGTTAAAATTCCGGTGCGTATAATCGCAGATGAGCCGGAAGACGTTTCTGACATATCGGGTGATATTGAAAACGACGAGACGGTCGAAGAAAGCGATGAAGCAGGTAATACAGAAAAGGCGGTTCCTCCCGCAAAAAAAATAACTGAGGAAAAAATTTTTCCATCGTATGTGTTTGTCAAAATGGTTATGAACGATGAAACATGGCATATAGTGCGTAATATACGCGGTGTGACCGGTTTTGTCGGACCCGGTTCAAAACCGGTGCCGCTGTCAGAAGAAGAGGTTCTGGCGATCGGCGAGCTTGAAGAAAAGACAGTTATAAATCTGAATTATAAAGTCGGCGACAGCGTAAAAATCATTTCGGGATTTCTCAAGGATTTCGTCGGAGTTGTTGAAGATATTTCTGAGGACAAAAAGAAAATCAAGGTTCTTGCGTCGATGTTTGGCCGCGATACTCCGGTCGAGCTCGATTCAAACGAGGTTGCTCCGCTTGAAAATTAATTCGGAATTAATTAGTCAATTGTACGCTTTCCTGCTATAACCGGCAGGAAAATGCGTTTCCGCCGTTTCCGTTCAATGGGATTCGGCACGTGGGAGGGAGAAAATTTTTAATCTCCCGTTTTATATGCGGCGGCCGCCGCAAAACCGTTTTTACGGTTTACCACGATTTCGGAGGTGTAATTTAAAATGGCAAAAAAAGTACAAGGTTATATAAAACTCCAGCTTAACGCCGGAAAAGCCACTCCGCAGCCCCCTGTTGGTCCTGCTCTGGGTCAGTACGGTGTAAGCATTGCAAACTTCACAAAAGAGTTCAACGAACGCACAAAAAATCAAATCGGTCTCATTATTCCTGTTGTAATAACAGTTTATGCTGACCGTTCATTTACATTCATTACTAAGACTCCGCCTGCTCCTGTTCTTATTAAAAAGGCATGCGGCATTGAAAAAGCATCAGCAAGACCTCAAGCCGACAAGGTTGCCAAACTTACAAAAGAACAGCTCAAGCAGATAGCAGAAACCAAAATGCCTGATCTTAATGCGGCTTCGCTTGAAGCAGCTATGAGTATGATCGCCGGAACAGCCCGCAGCATGGGTGTTACCGTCGAGGAATAAGCGAAGGGAGGATTAAGATAATGAATAAGGGTAAAAAATACATCGAAAGCGCAAAGCTTATCGATAAAGCTACTATATATGAGCCGGCAGAAGCTCTTGACCTTGTCTGCAAAACTGCCCGTGCAAAGTTCGACGAAACAATTGAAATCCATGTCCGTCTCGGCGTTGACTCCCGTCACGCAGATCAGCAGGTACGCGGAGCCGTTGTACTTCCTAACGGAACCGGTAAAAATGTGCGTGTGCTTGTCTTCTGCAAGGGAGATAACGTAGCAGCAGCACAGGCTGCAGGAGCCGACTATGTCGGAGCGGAAGAATATGCCGAGAAAATTCAAAAGGAAAACTGGTTTGATTTCGATGTCATTATAGCTACTCCTGACATGATGGGAGTTATCGGACGTCTCGGTAAAATTCTCGGTCCGAAGGGTCTCATGCCTAACCCTAAAGCCGGAACAGTAACAACAGACGTGGCACGTGCAGTAAACGATGCTAAAGCCGGTAAAATTGAATACCGTCTTGACAAGACCAACATAATTCACTGCATCATCGGCAAAGCTTCTTTCGGCACCGAAAAGCTGAGCGAAAATTTTGAAGCTCTCCTCGGAGCCATAATTAAAGCTAAACCGGCAGCTTCCAAAGGTCAGTATATCCGCAGCTGCGTAGTCGCTTCCACGATGGGGCCTGGTATACGGGTTAGTACGTCAAAAATTGGCTGATTTTTTTACAAAATAGCCATTGTAATATAAAAGGTACGTGTCTGAATAAAACCTGGACATAATCATTTTATTTAAATATAAATCGGCAGGATTTTGCCGGGAGCGCAGCCGTGATATAAATCGCGGTAGTACGTTACCTGCTGAGTCCTGCCTTTTTATTTAAATCGTCTGCTTCATAACATATATTTAAAAAGGAGCACGGATATTTTGAACAAAATTAACTGTGATTTGATAATTGTCGGCGCCGGACCAGCCGGAATCTTCACCGCACTCGAACTTATACGCCGCGAAAAGAAAAAACACATAATAATAGTGGAAAAAGGGCTGCCGATTGAAAAAAGACGCTGTCCTAAAAGTCAAACACAAAAATGCATAAACTGCAAACCCCATTGCCATATTACCACAGGATTTTCCGGAGCAGGTGCATTTTCGGACGGAAAACTATCTCTGAGCTGTGAAGTCGGCGGAGATCTGCCGCAGCTTATAGGTGATGATATAGTACAGAAAACAATCGATTACACAGATAAAATATATCTTGAATTTGGCGCCGATACAAAAATCGAAGGAATCGGAAACAGCGATGAAGTAAAAGAAATACGAAAGAGAGCCATTGTAGCAGGACTAAAGCTTGTTGACTGCCCAATACGTCATTTAGGAACCGAGCACGCACACGAAATCTATTATGCAATTGAGCAATATCTTCTGAAAAATGGCGTTGAAATGCTGTTTAACCATGAATGTACAAACCTTAAAATTGTAGACGGCAAATGCCTCGGTGTATATGTAAGCGATAAGAATAACGACTTTGAGATCTGTGCCGATCATACTGTCGTAGCAACGGGACGCCGCGGCGCTGATTGGCTTGAACGCATATGTGCAGAACATGATATCGCGCATCAGCCCGGAACTGTAGATATCGGCGTCCGGGTAGAAGTGCGTAATGAAATCATGGAAAAAGTGAACCGCGTACTCTATGAAAGCAAGCTCATCGGATATCCCCGTCCATTTAAAAATAAGGTTCGTACTTTTTGTCAGAATCCGGGCGGAATTGTCAGTCAGGAAAACTACGATAACGATCTTGCCGTTGTAAACGGACATTCATACAAAGATTTTAAAACCGACAATACCAATCTTGCAATTCTCGTCTCTCACAATTTTAATCAGCCTTTTAATCAGCCGATTTCATATGCGCAGAAAGTAGGAGAGCTTACGAACATGCTTGGTGCCGGACATATTCTTGTCCAGCGTTACGGAGACATAATTGATGGTAAACGTACATGGCCCAAAGAGCTTGCCCAGTCAAACCTGCGCCCGTCATTAAAAGACGCTGTTGCAGGAGATATCACCGCCGCAATGCCCTACCGGGCTATGGTCAACATACTCAGCTTTATTCAGGCGCTCGATCAAGTAGTACCGGGATTCGCCTCAACAGAAACTCTTCTATATTCTCCGGAACTTAAGTTTTACAGTAACCGTATAAAAATGGATCAGAATTTCAATACAAGCATTGAAGGCCTTCATTGTCTCGGAGACTCCAGCGGTTGGACAAGAGGCTTAATGATGGCGTCTGTAATGGGAGTTCTTATGGGGCGCTCTCTCGGCTAACCTATAACATAAAATCCGAATGCAAATCATCTAATCATCTAAAAATTTGTAAAAACGCCTGCGAGTTTAACTCAAAATGGCGTTTTTACATTATATTGCACTTACTATTTTTTTCGATGTAATAACGTTACTGCATTAGCACTCCCGTTCATAAATCAGACTGTGTCTCCGATGAAAGCATTGCGTCAAGAATAGCCGCAGCATCTTCAATACATCTTAAACACGGACGTTTTTTATAAAATTCTTCATCCCGCTCCGAAGGCACCGGCGAAGAATCGCTGACAATCCCTTTTAAAATATCCCGGCATACAATTGAACCGTGCTTCTTTCTGAATTCCTCCGCCAGGGACTGAATGCGCGCATAGTGCGCACATTTCATTTCATAGTCTCCAGGTCTGTCATATCCCCAAAATATTCCCGCAGCCATAAACATTCCGCTTACAGCGCCGCAAACTTCACGAAGCCGGCCCATACCTCCGCCAAACGACGATGAAAGCTTTAGCGCGGTATGCTTATCCAATCCCATTATATCATTAAAAACAAGGAAAACAGCCTGACTGCAATTGTACCCTTCAAGAAAAAGGTCTCCGGCTATTTTACTGTGATCTTTATGTTCTCCCATAATAAGCGAATACAGCTGCGACGGATTTGAAGCAATCGCTGCGGCTCCGCTTTTTCTGAGAAAATCACGTCCGCGGAATCCCCAGTCAACAGAAATACAATCTACCCCGGCATTCTCTGCCGTCATAATGTCAACGTCAGAGTCTCCGATATACACGGATTCCTCCCGCCTGTATCCAAAAGTACGCAGAAGCTCGTTCACCGAATCCGGAGCCGGCTTTCTCCTTATACCCTCTCGCTCTCCAAGCGCCGTGTCAAAGATTCCTGGAAAATATTTTTCGCAAAGCTTTTTCACAGCATAATCGGCCTTATTGGAAACAACCGCAAGATGAATTCCTTTGCCTTTCAGACGTCCGAGCAAATCAATGATTCCGTCATATGCTTTAGTCTTATCTTCGCAGTGACAGCGGTAAAAATCCGTAAAACAAGAATGTACCCTGTCAATGTCTGTTTCCGATGTGCGGTCAGGTACTCCGAGCTCAATCAGCCGGCGTATTCCATTTCCGACAAACTGCCGAACCTCCTCCTTTGAACGCTCAGGAAAGCCATTAGTGCGAAGAGCATAGTTCAGCGCATCAGTCAGATCATCCAGAGTATCAAGTATTGTTCCATCGAGATCAAATACAGCAAACTTATATTTCATATTCAATCAGTCCTTTTCAATAATAGCAAAAGTCCGTCATGGATGTTTGACAGCGGATTGCGCTGCCGCCGAAAAAAGTATACGGAAACCGCGCCTTAATAACCAACGCAAAAAAACAGCGGATTACATTTGCTTTTTGTTATAGATTTTAGCATATATAACTATACTTTTCGTACAATTCCAAAAGAGTTCTTTCGGAATCGTACTCGTGAAAAATAAACTTGTATAAATCAGCACGCAGACGAATATCGAACTGCAAAAAATCTTATTTCTATTATTATATCTCTTTCCTATGTTCTTTTCAATATCTTAAATAAAAAATATGTTGATTTATTGTCCCATGTCCTTGACAAATATTATGAAATAGTTTATTATTAAATATACTTTTAATATAGCCAAAAGGAAATGGATAAAATATTTATGGAAAAGAAAAGACTATACTGCGGATGGGGACGGCGCGATATCACCCCGCCGAAGCCAACACCGCTTCAGGGACAGTTTAACCTGCGGATCCCTACACATACAAACGATCCCCTATATGCTACAGCTTTCGCTGTCTGCGGCGAAGGAGAAAAACCGATTGTATGGTGCAGTGTAGATATAGTTGAAATTCTTGTAGAAGCAACGGAGGAAATTGCAGCTGAAATTGCTAAGCTCGTACCAGGTTTTACACGTGAACGTCTGATAATAAGCACCATTCATACGCACACCGGCCCCCATCTTTTTTCCGATGCAATGGAGTTTATGTGGGGAGACGCTTTTAATCTCGTGACACCCGAAGGATGTATGACTCCGGAAGAATACCGTATAAAATATTTTGTTCCGCTGGTCGCCGCCGCATGCGCGGAGGCACTCAATACACTCGCACCGTCAGGAGTGGCGTCAGAGCTCGGACATGCTGTTTTAGGACACCCCAGACGTGTTACCTACAGAGACGGAAGTTCAGTAATGTACGGAAACACCGACGATTACGGTTTTGATTGTCTCGAAGGCTGCAACGACAACGGAGTTGAGCTTCTGTATGTCTTTGACGGGCAGGATCAATTAAACGGAGCCATCGTAAACTTCCACTGCCCTGCTCAGGTTCTCGAAATGAATGAATACTTCTCAGCAGATTTTGTCGGATATTTCCGTATGCAGCTTGAAAAACAGCTCGGCAGAGAACTTCCGATTCTTGCGATAATAGGAAATGCAGGAAATATTGCGCCGAGAGATCTTGTGAGACGCAACCGAGGAGAACCGGATATGCACGAAATTCCGGGAGCAGCTGAACTTGGCAGGCGTCTGTGTGTATGCTTCTGCGAACATATAGAACACGCGCAAAATCATATTATACATGAGGCTGAGTTCGGTCATAAATTCGATACCCTGCAGCTTCCGATGCGTACTGTAACCACTTCGGAATACAGCGATGCTAAAAAGGCATACGATGAAATTCTCAAAAAGGTCGGAGGAACTGTTGAAGCTCTTCAGAATGCTGATGCCGCAACAAAAATGGATTCAAGCTGGCATGCCGGAATAATAAAACGCTATGAAAGGCAGCAAAAGTGCACCATTTATGACACACCTGTACATGCGCTCAGAATCGGTGACTGTGCATTCATCACAAACTCGTTTGAGCTCTATATAGAATACAGCCTTCGTATACGTGCGCGCTCTAAGGCTGAGCACACCTTTACAGCAGAGCTGACAGACGACTGCGCGGCATATCTGCCAACTCCGAATGCAGTTGCGTCAAAAAGCTATTCGGCAATGGTTTCAAACTGCATGGTAACCTGTGAAGCAGGAGAGCTTCTTACCGAAATTTCCATAAGAATGATTAACAGCATGTGGGAATAAAAACCGGATTTTAAAATGCATATTCAGTAACTTAATCTATAAATACCCTTATTCTCAAAAGCCAAGAAAGGCATGGTCTTAAACATGAACAGTAATTATCAGGAATTAATGCAAAAAGAAGCGTTTATATGCGATATGGACGGAGTTATATATCACGGAAACAAGCTCCTGCCCAATGTTCATGAATTTGTTTGCTGGCTCCAGGAAAACAACAAGAAATTTTTATTTCTTACAAACAGCAGTGAACGCTCCCCACGTGAACTCGCGCAAAAGCTTGAACGAATGGGACTTTCGGTAAGTGAAGACCATTTTTATACAAGCGCTCTTGCGACTGCGTCCTTCCTGAAAAATCAAAAACCGGGGGGAAGCGCGTATGTAATCGGCGAACCGGGTCTGGTAAATGCAATATATGAGGCCGGGCTTTCGATGAACGATTATAATCCAGACTATGTTGTGTTCGGCGAGACACGCTCTCTCAGTTATGAAAAAATCGAACATGCATCCCGTCTTGTTCAAAAGGGCGCAAAGCTCATCGGCACAAACACCGATTTGACCGCTCCGTCAGAAAAGGGAATAATTCCCGCCTGCCGTGCATTAATTGCCCCCATAGAAATGACTACAGGAAAAGCTGCGTATTATATCGGCAAACCTAATCCGCTGATGATGCGCCACGCCCTGCGCAGAATAAACTGTGAATCCAAAAGCGCTGTAATAATCGGAGACCGCATGGACACAGACATTATAGCAGGAATTGAGAGCGGACTTGACACAGTTCTTGTATTATCAGGAGTTACCACGCTCGAAACTATCAATCTTTTTCCATACTGTCCTAAATATGTTTTCCCTAACGTCGGAAGCATAATAGGTCTTGAATAAAAACTAAAAGTGCATTATGATGATGCACTTTTTTATATTTTGAGAATCATGAATTCATATATTTGAATCTGTCCGCATAAAAATTGAAACAAGCATAAAATACTTTTAATAATAAAAAATCGGACGGAGGCTAAATACAAATGTTTGTCAATATTTATAAACCCGAAGGAATGCTTATCGGAACTGAAGAAAACCGTGAATTTTTGTCATCACAAACAGGTATAGAACGTGCCGCTGCAGGCGGAAAAATACTTGAGGGAATTGCAGTTATGTGCGATGGGGACATGACTCTTACCGTCGATCTCGGATGCATGAAGGGAATTATTCCAAAATCCGAA
Organism: uncultured Eubacteriales bacterium; assembly: GCA_902462015.1. Classification (GTDB taxonomy): domain Bacteria; phylum Bacillota; class Clostridia; order Oscillospirales; family CAG-272; genus UMGS911. The sequence goes on from CABPZV010000041.1 coordinate 10,621, forward strand.
GCCGCATATATTCCGGACGGAAATGAGCTTAAAGATATAGCCGTAATTACAAGGGTTGGAAAAGCTGTGTGTTTTCGGGTTCTTGCTATTGAACGAGATGAAAATGGTCATCCATATGCTGTGCTTTCAAGACGTGCAGCCCAGCTGGAATGTCTGAACTGTTATCTGTCATCGCTTGAAGAGGGAGATATTATTCCGGCAAGAGTGACTCATCTCGAACACTTCGGTGCGTTTGTCGATATTGGCTGCGGTATCGTATCACTCCTCTCTATTGACTGTATCTCCGTTTCGAGAATCTGCCATCCGAAGGACCGCTTCTACATCGGAATGAATATAAGAGCTATAATTAAAAGTATGGAATTCGACGAGAACGGTTCGCTCATAAGAGTTTATGTTTCACATAAAGAGCTGCTCGGCACATGGCAGGAAAACGCCGACCTTTTTTCCGCAGGACAAACGGTATCCGGAATTATTAGAAGTATTGAAGAATACGGAATTTTCGTGGAACTGACTCCGAATCTTGCGGGACTGTCCGAATACCGCGACGACGTAGTAATCGGCCAGACTGCGGCCGTATACATAAAAAGTATAATTCCGGAGAGAATGAAAATCAAACTTGTTCTGATTGATTCTTACAAAGGTGAGCTTCAAATTCCTAAAATGCATTATTACATAAATGAGAAAACGGAAACACACATAGACTATTGGAGATATTCCCCTCCCTGCTGCCCGCGCATTATAGAGACCAGCTTTATACCTTCTGACAGCGAGTCGGAATTAAAAATATAACTGTTTTCCAAATAATAAGCGCCAATTGTAAAATATCAGCCGGCAAATCATCGGCGCCAAAGCGATGCCGGTCAAGCCTGTTTGTATAGACGTCTATTTCTCAAGTCGGTACTTTTACTTTTTTGGCTTGGTATATTCTACTGTTAAGACACATCAAAACAGAGTTTTGTCCTTTAAAGTAACAAACTCAAATTGTATGTCCATAACCCAGACCGTAAACTGACGCCGCTTTGCTGCGTCAGTTTTATTAATATCAAAATAATGACAATAGATGAAAAAGTATTGACAAATGTATGCCGGCAAGATAAAATATAGTTATACGAGTAAAAATATTAATAACTGATACTGGCTGTTTATAAAGCTATGTTAAAGCAGGATCTTTTTCAACAGAATCTGCAGGAGCGGCTTAGCACAAAAAATATATTATTATGCAAAGGAGAACAAATTACCAATGAGAGGATTCCGAAAAGTGCGTAAAATTATGGCGCTTGGACTTGCGCCGGCATTGTTAATGGGCATTGTTCCGGTATCGACAGTTTTGGCGTCACCGGATATTGAAGAAATCGTCAAGACCTCAACATACGGACTGACGGACGATTTTGTGCTGTTTGATTTTACAGAAAAAGAAATCATGAAAACATCTGCAAATTCTGCGAACGGCATTTTCTGGACAGCTCCAACCGACGGAGACGGTCATCAGACTTTCCGGTTTGTAGAAAGTGAAGAGGACGGCTGTTACTATGAATTTACAAATTCGGATGAAAAGGACGATCCGTTTCTTATGGGTACACTGGGAAAACGGGCATTCAGCTCCGAATATAAGTATGCAAAGCTGATGTACAGAACAACCAGTACCGGCCGGACAAGCCTGTATTTTTGGGGATCGGATGAAAAAGGTCTTGGAGGAGACACCTCGGTAAGCTTTACAAAGACATGCGACGGAAACTGGAACACTGAAGTGACAGATTTATCTGTAAATAAATACTGGTCTGGAAACATACTGATGTTCCGGCTGAATACAATAAAGAATAATGCAAGCCTCGGCGATACCTTTGATCTTCGTTACATAGCCCTCTTTAAGACAAAGGAAGAGGCTGACGCATATGAATTCATCAAAGGTGCTAACTTCATGACAAGTAAAAATATATACGATCTGGGCGAGCAAATTGACATATCTTATCTTAATACTTCATCTGGCGATTGGTTTGGTATTTTCAGTCCTGATGCAGATCCTGCTTCAGCAGAGCCAATTGCAAGAGCAGATGCAGAAGCCTCAGAAAAAGTAAAATCCCTTGCTTTGACTTCAGATTTAGAAAGTCTGTCTGCCGGAGATTATAAAGTATGCCTGCTGAATTCTCATAATCAGGTATTGCGTGAGCGCAGCATTAGTATAATCAGAATGGCAGATTACAGTAAGCTGTATGAGATTTTGGAGCAGGTATTGGATCACTCATATTATACAGATGATACTATTACCGATTTTGAAGAGGCATTATCCAGAGTTGAATATAACCTTCCGCTCACAGAACAGGATAAATTGAACACGCAGATCTCATCAGTAGAAAACGCTTTCATGAAATTGAAGCTGAAAGACGCCGATTATTG
>CABPZV010000042.1 GCA_902462015.1 uncultured Eubacteriales bacterium
TCCAGCCTGTCAGCGGTATCCACACACCTGCCGCAAGCGGTATCCCTATAACATTGTAGAAAAATGCCCAAAATAAATTTTCATGAATATTGCGAAGCGTTGCACGGCTAAGCCTTATTGCGGCCGGAACATCGCTTAGACGGCTTTTCATAAGGACTACGTCTGCAGCGTCGATTGCCACATCCGTCCCTGCCCCGATTGCTATACCTATATCAGCTCTTGTAAGTGCAGGAGCATCATTTATCCCGTCTCCAACCATAGCAGTTTTAGCAGTTTTGCGAAGCTTGCTTATTACAGCCTCCTTTCCATCAGGCAAAACTCCAGCGATTACATCGTTAACTCCTGCTTGTTCGCCAATTGTTTCCGCAGTTTTTTCGTTATCTCCGGTAAGCATGACCACCTGAATTCCCATGGCGCGAAGCTCTTTTATAGCTGCAGGGCTGTCCTCCTTAATAATGTCTGCAACAGCTATAACACCAAGAAGCTCAGAGCCGCGGCAGAACAGCAGCGGCGTTTTTCCGGCATTAGAAAGCTCGTCAGAAATACTGCGTATATTATCAGGCACTGCAACAGTTTCAGATATAAACCTGAAGCTTCCCCCGGCAATATCAGTCCCGGCAAGCTTTGCGGTAAGACCGTTCCCCGGAAGCGCACGAAAGCCCACAATCTCCTTTGCATCAAGCTCACGTTTTTCGGCTTCGGCAATAATCGCTTTTGCAAGCGGATGCTCACTGCGGCTTTCAAGTGAATAAGCCGTCGTCAAAAGCTCCTCCTCCGTTATTCCTTCCGACGGAATAATGTCTGTGACACGCGGCTCTCCCAATGTTATTGTTCCGGTTTTATCAAGAGCTACAATCTTTATCCGCCCTGTCTCCTCAAGCGATTCAGCAGTTTTAAAAAGAATTCCGTTTCTCGCCCCTAAGCCGTTTCCAACCATGATTGCGACAGGCGTGGCAAGGCCAAGCGCACACGGACAGCTGATTACAAGCACCGATATTGCTCTTGCAAGAGAATAACCGACCGTCTCTCCGGCAAGCATCCACACGGCGAAAGAAATTACTGCAATAGCTATAACCGCTGGAACAAATATTCCGGATACCTTATCGGCAATTTTGGCGATCGGCGGCTTTGTAGCCGAAGCATCGCTAACCATCTGAATTATCTGAGACAAAGTGGTATCCTCACCAACCCTTGTCGCCTCGCAAACAAGATAACCTGACTGGTTGAGCGTCGCTGAAGACACGCTGTCTCCGGCGATCTTATCAACCGGAATACTTTCTCCAGTAAGGGAGGATTCGTCAACCGCGCCCTCTCCTTCGATTATCCTGCCGTCAACCGGAATACTCTCTCCCGGTCTGACCACAAACCGGTCCCCGATTCTAACATCTGATGCCGGTATCTCTGTCTCTGTTCCTCCGCAAATCACAACGGCTGTTTTAGGCGCCAATTTCATAAGCTCCTTAAGCGCATCGGTCGTTTTACCTTTTGAACGTGCCTCAAGCAATTTACCTACAGTTATTAATGTAAGGATCATTGCTGCAGATTCAAAATAAAATTCATGCATATAGTGCATCACAGAATCGGTGTCGCCGTTTTGATGCGCCGCAGTCATAGCAAAAAGAACGACTACACTGTACAGAAAGGAGGCACCTGCTCCAAGCGATACAAGAGTATCCATATTAGGAGAGCGGTGTATAAAGCCGCGGTATCCGTTTATAAAAAACTTCTGATTTATAACCATAACTGCCGAAGTAAGCAAAAGCTGTATAAGTCCCAGCATAATATGATTCTCCGACAAAACCTGAGGAAGCGGCCAGCCCCACATCATATGTCCCATAGAGATATACATCAGAGGAATAAGAAAGCATAGCGACGCTATGAGCCGGATTCTCATCTTCGATAGCTCGGTATTTTTAAGAGATCCCTCATCCGCATTTCCCTTTGTTCTCTCATCGCTTCCCTTTTCAGAAGCACCGTATCCAGCCTCCTCGACAGCTCTTATTATATCGGAAGAAGCGGCGTTCCCTTCGACTCCCATTGTGCCTGTCAGAAGATTGACGGAGCATGAGCTCACTCCGGAAACCTTTGACACAGCTTTTTCGACCCTTGCGCTGCAGGCCGCACAGCTCATGCCGGTAACTTTATACTGCTTCATTAACTGTCCTTCCCTTCTTTATTTCAATAAGGATCTTGCCCCGTCAAATGGCGTGGCAAGGGTTGGCAAAGCCAACCTGCCATTCAGTAGGAGATTGTATCTCCCACTGAATGGTGAAATGTCCCCCCGCCGCCTGAAAGGCGATCGCCATTAAGGCTGCCGCCTTAATGGTGGGACATCTTGCCTAAGTTATAACTAAAAACACAATCATGCTATCTCATCAGCTTCCGCAGCAGAAGTGCAAGCTCATCGATTATATCATCGTTTCCCTGCCGTATATTTTCCGCAACGCATGTATGAAGATGGTTTTCAAGCAAAAGCTTGTTAAAGCTGTTTAATGCTGAGTTCACAGCGGAAACTTGTATCATTACATCAGTACAATACTCGTTATTTTCGATCATTCTCTGTATGCCGCGAACCTGTCCCTCAATTCGTTTAAGACGGTTCATAAGCTCCTTAAATTCTTTATCTGAGCGTTCCTTTGTCCTTTTTTCCTTTGGACATAGACAGCAACTCTGAGATTCTTTGTTCTTTTCAAGAATATCATTTACTTCGCTTATATCATTCATTTTCATACTCCGCGTTTCAAAATGTCTGATGCCAATACGTTGATACTATAAAATATCAACCCGAATTATTTATCACCTGTGAATATACCCCTCCGGGGTATATTACAAAATTATTATATACCTGAAAATAATTATTGTCAAGATAAAATTTTATAAAAAATAAAAATGCAACATAATATTTATTACGACCCCCAGCAAGAGGCTGCCGACACGGCTCCGAATGATAGGCGTTGACTATTAGACGTAGACCATTAAGCGTCGGCTATCAGGCGTCAACTATCAGGTGTTAGTCTCCGAAATCGTCCGGGAACATCTTGCATATAGTTATATTATTTACCAAAGTACGTTTATTATTTTCAGAAACATAAATATAAGAAAAATCAGGCAGGAATCCCTGCAGCAGAAATACTGTGCCAAATTTACTGAACAATATTTTCAAAGGTTTTAAACGTTTTATTAAAAATATTCAAAAGGTATTGAAATCTTAATAAAAATCTGATATAGTATATATAGTTTGTTTTTCTGTAAAACATACAGGAAAATCAGCAAGACACGATGTAAGGTCATACCGGCCGGGGAGTCAGCGGTGTCCTGTAACCTGCAATCCGCTACAGCAGGGGTGGTTTCCTTTACTGAGGACTGAATACGTACGGTCTGTGCTGTAACAAAAGCGTTGATAAATTGGCCTTGCGCAATTGAAGACTGTGAACCATGTCAGGCGGGGAACCGAGCAGCATTAAGCAGTTACCTTTAATGTGCCGCAAGCAAGCCTGTTTTGAGCTGGAATTACAGTGTCGCGTATGTGTTTACGTTCGAGGTTAGGTGTATGGCCTTACATTGTGCCTTGTTTTTTCTTAAGAAAGGAATGGTAAATATCATGCATAAGGCGCTTTACAGAAAATGGCGTCCAATGCTTTTTGACGACGTATACGGACAGGAGCATATTACATCTGTTCTTAAATATCAGATTAAATCCGGAAAGATTTCACACGCATATCTATTCTGCGGCTCACGCGGAACAGGAAAAACCACCTGCGCAAAGATTCTTGCAAGGGCGGTAAACTGTGAAGAACCGGTAAACGGAAATCCATGCGGAAAATGCAGCTCCTGCACTGGAATCGAAAATAACTCGGTCACAGATGTAATTGAAATGGATGCCGCAAGCAATAATGGCGTTGAAGACGTTCGCTCAATCCGCGACGACGTAATATATTCTCCGTCATCTGTAAAATACAGAGTTTATATTATCGATGAAGTCCACATGCTCTCAGTCAGTGCATTTAACGCTTTGCTAAAGACACTTGAAGAACCGCCTCCGCACGTCATATTTATTCTTGCAACAACCGAACTGCAAAAGCTGCCGGCAACAATAATTTCGCGCTGTCAACGGTTTGATTTCAGAAGAATCACCATTCCGGTAATTTCAAAGCGGCTTGAATATATAGCCTTTAACGAAAATATAAAAATAGACAAGGACGCCTGCGAGCTAATCGCAAAGCTTGCTCAGGGTGGAATGAGGGACGCAATTTCACTTTTAGAGCTTTGCGCCGGAGAAGCCGGAGGAAAAACAGACGCTGAAATAACCGCAGATATTGTAGAACAAACCGCCGGAATTGCCGGACGTGAAATAACTGCTAAAATGGTTTCATCTATCATTGATGGAAACATTGAGGCCTCCTATGATATAATCGCACAGCTTTATAATTCATCAAGAGATATAGGAATATTCTGGCAGGATTTGATGGCATTTTTCAGGGATATATTAGTTATTAAAGCCTGCAAGGATTCAAAAAAATATCTTGATCTTACAGAAAACGAATATGATGAAACAGCCAAAATCGCAAAAAACGTCAGACGCGAAAAAATTTCTTTTTATCTTGGAGTAATGGACAAAACGATCTTAGATATGCAGCACAGCGGAATGTCAAAACGGATTTGCGCCGAGCTTGCCATTGCAAAAATGACAGATCCATCGCTTGCAGGAAAAGATTCCGACACCGATGCCCTATCCGAAAGAATAGCTAAACTTGAAGACAGCTTGAATTCGATTCAGAGTACACTTATACATAATACATTCGATAGCTATATAGCGGACGATGTTGTAACTTCAGAAACTGCGGATAATAAAACTCAGCCGGCAGACAAAAGCAAGCCGTCGTTAAACTTCAATAGCAGACACGAAATTAAAGGATTGAACACTGATAAAAATATCCCGTATACGGCTCAAAATTCGCCGTCAGTAAAAACACCAGGCACAGATGCGGAGTCACAGCCTCGTACATTGTATACTGTCGGATATTGGAGTGAAATTATTTCCGACTATGACAGATATGATAAAACAAAAACCGAGCTGCTCAGAATGACAAAGGCATACCGTACTGCTGACGGTCTTCTCGTTATAAAAACAGATGAGAACTTTATACATATGATGCTTGACAACAGTGAAGTACGCAGTAAAATACTTACATGTGCTTCTAAGTACGATAAAGAGATAAACGATATATTAATTGAAAAAAATGACACTTCTGCCACAGATTCGGATCTTATAGACGAGCTAAAAAAGGCAGCAGAAGAATCAACGGATACGGAAAAACAGCATAGGTAAAAAAATTAATAGCTTAGTTTTGGACAAAATAATCTATTTTCAAAAACTATTTATACAAAGAAAGGATTCAAATACTATGAAAGCTAATATACCGAAGGGACTTGGAGGTCCTCAGAATATGCAAGGCATGATACGTCAGGCTCAGAAAATGCAGGAACAGATGACGGAATTACAGGAAGATCTTGACGCGCGCGAATATGAAATAAAAGCAGGCGGGGGTGCAGTCACCATCGTAATAACAGGTAAAAAGGAAATTAAAAGTCTTTCAATTGAACCGGAAATCGTCGATCCTGATGACGTTGAAATGCTTACGGATATTCTTACCGCAGGCTTTAATGAAGCCATTAAGCGAGTAGACGATACCAATCAAAAAGAAATGTCCGCCATTACCGGAAATATGTCGCTGCCGGGTATGTTTTAAATGCTTAATCACGTGATTTTCACAGTCTGTTTCAGCTGTTCAGAAAGGATTCCTTGTGTAACAAATGATACAAAATAATTACATCTCTCCATCACTGCTTCGGCTTGCAGAGCAGTTTCAGACTTTGCCCGGCATCGGACGAAAAAATGCTATGAGGCTTGCTTTCGCTATCCTCCAAAAAAACGACATGGAGGCAAATGATTTTGTAACCGCAATTACCGATGCCCGTACAAAAATAAAATACTGCAGTGAATGCATGAACATGTGCGAAGAAGATATCTGCCCTATATGTGCGGATAAAGAGAGGGATCATTCCACAATCTGCGTAGTCGAGGATGTACGCGCTGTAATGGCTTTTGAAAAAGTGCGTGAATTTCACGGCGTTTATCATGTTCTGCACGGAGCGCTTTCTCCGCTAAACGGAATAGGTCCCGACAAGCTTCACATTGATGAACTAATCAAACGTGTCAGCGCCGGCGGCGTAAATGAGGTAATCGTGGCGACAAACTCAACCGTCGAAGGTGAAGCGACTGCGATGTATCTCATGAAAATTTTGAAACCGTTTGAAATTAAAGTTACCCGTCTTGCCTGCGGAATGCCCGTAGGAGGAGAGCTTGAGTTTGCAGATGAGGTAACCCTCTTCCGCGCTCTTGAGGGAAGGCGTTCCATGTGAATTTGCTTTTAACTTAAATAGGTCATCCCTGAAATCTAAATATGATTTCAGGGATGACCTATTTATATGCATCTACCAAAGGCTATCCAAAAGACTTATTTTTCATTTTATAATAGAGGAGATGACCTCTGTTAATTCTTCCTGTGACAGTCCCTCAGCAACAATTCTGAAACCAACGTTCTTAAAAATAAATTCAGCATAGTAATAACCTCCCTCAGAAATCGCTATACCAACTTCAGTACCATTGATGACAGACTTTTCTTCAATCGAACCGAAAAAAGCGTAACACGAAACAGGCAGTCCGCCTTTTTGCATTTCAATATTTACACTGCGTGAAAAGTCGCTGTTTGAATAGTTTAAAATATTAACATCATAGTATGCAGCGCCTGTACCGTCTTTTCTGTAAATACCATACTGCTGATCCGGCCCTTCACTCAAATCTTCCGGAACATCGGGAAAAATATTGATTCCATAGTATTCGTTAATTGAAGATCTATCCATTGAAACATAGTCATCCACATCTACATCAATATCAAGCTTCATTCTATCCGAAGATATCCCGTCAATTTTATTAATTATAATTTTATTGCTCACCTGTATATCCCCAGAAGTTTCATCGCTGCCTGTATAAGCAAAATAATCCTGCTCTCCTTTATTTACCGAATCATCAGCAGTATCATTCTGCTTTGTATCAAGAAGTCCGCTTTTCCACGTGCCAAATGCCGTTAATACAACTAAGCTCGCACAGCAAAAAGAAGCTGCGATTTTTTCAGTCCTTTTTCTCCGTATTTTTTTTTCATGTTCATATTCGCTTATGCGACAAAAAACATCGTTTACCATTTCATCATAACTCTTCATAAGTAAAATTCTCCCTTTCCAAACTTGTTTTAAGTGTCATTCTTGCACGATATACAAGGGTTTCTATATTGTGAACACTTTTTTTCATAACAGTAGCGGCTTCCCTGTTGCTAAGGCCCTCAAAGTATATAAGCCACAATATCTGGCGGTATTCCGGCTTCAGATCGCGCATAGCACGATGCAGGATTACCTTCCGCTCCTCATGAATATAAGACAGTTCAAGGTCTTCCTCTTCGCTGATAATATCCGGACAGTCACTCTCGGAAAAAAAATCAGTTTTAGGCCTGCGTCTCAGATAATCTATCGCTATATTCCTTCCGATAGTATAGAGCCACGTTTTGAATGACCCCTTACCTTTATCCTTAGGCTTCCTGGTACCAAGCCGTACAAAGGTGTCTTCAGCAAGCTCCTCGGCGATTATTATATTGTCTACAAAGCTGTTAAGATAAAAGATAAGGCCGTCTTTATAGTCCCTTATAATTTCGGCTAAACCGCTTTCATCACCATCGTCACGGAAACGGCGGTAGCTACTTGCACCGTTGTCCATCGCCACGCTCCTTTCTGAAAGTACTATTATGTCCACATTAATGTTCTTTCACTTATTACACGAAGATAACGGCAAAAACCTCACACTCCACATCAAAAAAAGCACACGCAGACATCTTGCCTAAGTTATATATAAACTGCCAAGATCAGCTAATATACTGCGTATGCTTTGATTATCTTTTACAGATGATAATGGTTTTAATATTAGTCAAGCTCTTTCTTGCCTGTGTACAGCTCGTAATACCTGCCCTTCTGCCCGAGCAGTTCATCATGGCTTCCCCGCTCTATAATTTTACCGTCCTCAAGAACCATGATTGCATCGGCATTGCGTACCGTCGAAAGTCTGTGCGCTATAACAAAGGTAGTCCTGTTTTTCATCAGTCTGTCCATTCCTTGCTCTATATGTTTTTCGGTTCTGGTATCAACTGAGCTTGTGGCTTCATCAAGAACAAGTATCGGAGCCTTTGAGAGCGCGGCCCTTGCAATATTAAGCAGCTGGCGCTGCCCCTGCGAGAGATTCACTCCATCCCCTTCGATCATTGTGTCATAGCCGTTTTCAAGCCGTACAATAAACGAATGTGCGCTTGCAGTTTTAGCGGCATTCTCAACCTCCTCGTCTGTTGCATCAAGACGTCCGTATCTGATATTTTCACGTACCGTTCCGGTAAAAAGATGCGTATCCTGAAGAACCATAGCAACATTACGCCGCAGAAATTCACGCTTGTATTTTTTTATATCAATACCGTCTATAGTAATTTCACCGCTGTCAATATCATAGAAACGGTTGATGAGATTGGTAATTGTAGTTTTCCCTGCACCCGTAGACCCTACAAAAGCGATTTTCTGTCCCGGATGGGCATACAGCGAAATATTATGAAGAATACGTTTTTCACTGTTGTATCCAAAGCAAACGTCACTGAAAACCACGTCTCCGTTTATCGGTTTATCGACGGCATCGGAAAGATTACTCTGCTCAGGCGACTCATCCATCACAGAAAATACGCGTTCAGCTCCGGCAAGTGCGGCAAATATAGTAGACATCTGCTGGGAAATATTATTAATCGGCATTGAAAATTGCCTTGAATAATTTGCAAATACAGTGAGAGCCCCAGGAGTAAAGCCTCTGGTAACCATCAGAATACCTCCAACACCGATCGTAACAGCATAGCTTATCTGAGAGGTATTTCCCATAGTCGGCCCCATAACTCCTCCAAAAAACTGAGCCTTAAACTGCTTTTCCTTTAAATCGCGGTTCAGCGTATCAAATTCATCAATGCATATTCCTTCATGACTAAAAATTTTGACAGTCTTCTGACCGGAAACCGTCTCCTCAATATATCCGTTAACCGCGCCGAGAGACTCCTGCTGACCGGTATAATATTTACTGCTTGCTTTAGCAATTAATCCGCCGCCTTTTGTAAATATCGGGATGAACAGCACAGTTATAAGTGTAAGCTGCCAGCTTGTAGTCAACATAAAAACAAAAGTACCGATAAGAGTGACCGTTCCGGAAACCATCGAAAGCAAAGAATTATTAAGCATCGTATCGATATTGTCAACATCATTGGTAAATCGGCTCATCACCTCACCGGTTGGAGACGAATCAAAAAATTTTATCGGCAGTCTCTGGATTGCCTTAAAAAGATCATTTCTTATTTCCGCTATAGCGCCCTGCGATATGCTGAGCATCAGCCTCGACTGTGCATATGTACAAGCTGCTCCGATAATATATATAAGCGTCATAAGAATAAGAGCTATCAAAAGATAAACGAGTGCATCCGTCCACCTGGGACCGGAAAGCAGCCATGTAAATAATGGTGTTCCGGTGAGACTCCTAACCGCATTATCTGCCATCACAGCAGTAACGCCATCCTTAGTCGTTGTAGCAACTCCTGCTATATTATTTATGATCGGAGCAAGCATATACGATCCGACAAGAGAAGTAATCGTACTGAAAAGCATACACAGAAGTACAAGCAAAAGCTTGAGGCTGTAAGGCTTAATATAAATATATAGCCGTCCGATAACCTTTGATAAATTTCTCGGCTTTCCGGACGCTGCGCCTCTTCCATGCGCTCCCGGTCCTCTCATTCCTGGAATCGCACGCATAGCGCTGCCTTCTTTCTTTACATTTGAAACATATTGGCTTCTAAGCTGTTCAAGCGTTCTTCCCTTCACTCATTCTCACCTCTTTCCATATTCGTCTCGCTTTCGCTGACTTGGGAGAAATAAATCTCTCTGTATTCAGTATTATTTTCAAAAAGCTCTTTGTGAGTACCCATGCCCGTAATTTTTCCTTCATTCATAACAATAATCGTGTCCGCATCAATCACTGAGCTTATACGCTGTGCGATTATAATTTTTGTAGCCTCCGGAAGATCGTTTTTGAAGGTATTTCTAATCTGAGCTTCTGTTGCAGTATCGACCGCAGAAGTAGAATCATCAAGAATCAAAATTTTCGGTTTTTTCAGAAGCGCGGCCGCAATACACAGTCTCTGCTTCTGACCGCCGGAAACATTAGTTCCTCCCTGTTCAATAAAAGTATCATATCCCTTGGAAAATGAAGATATAAACTTATCGGCCTGAGCATGCTTAGCCGCTTCGCACATATCAGAATATTCCGCATCAGGATTTCCAAAACAAAGATTATCCGCAATAGTTCCTGAAAAAAGCACATTTTTCTGTAGCACCATACCAATTCCTGCGCGAAGATTATCAAGAGAATACTCTCGTACATCGGTTCCGTCGACAAGTATGCTGCCACTGTCCGGATCATAAAGACGCGGAATCATAGAAACAAGCGTAGTTTTTCCGCAGCCTGTAGAGCCTATTATTCCTACCGTTGAGCCGGCAGGAATGTGAAGACTGATATGCGTAAGAACAGTCTCTTCACTTGTTTTATAATATCTGAATGAAACATCACGAAACTCTATTTCGCCCCGTTTAATCTCTTTGTCAGCATACGAGTTGCCATTTGAAATATCCGGCTTCTCATCAAGCACCTCTCGGATACGCTTAGCTGACGCAAACGCGCGTGATGACATCATAAACATCATTGTAACCATCATAAGAGATGAAAGAATCTGAGTTACATATGTAACAAAAGAGGAGAGGTCGCCGATCTGCATTCCGCCGACCATGCCGGATTCATTCATTACAATCTGTCCACCGATCCACAAAACTGCAACCGTTGTCAGGTTCATACATATAGTCATAAACGGCTGTAAGACAATCATCATTTTGTAAGCTGACATACCGGTGTTTTTAAGATTCGAATTCGCAGCTGTAAATTTCTGTTCCTCAAAGTCTTCACGAACAAAAGATTTTACAACGCGAACATTTGTTATATTTTCCTGAACTGTTGAATTGAGTTCGTCAATCTTCTGCTGCATTTTTGTAAATCGGGGAAAACCCATACGTATTATTATAAATATAGCTAAAACTAATATCGGAATCGACACGCAAAATACAGCAGAGAGCGAGGGCCTTATCATAATTGACATAACGAGAGCGCCAATCATCATTCCGGGAGCTCTGAGGCACATACGCAAAAGCATATTAACAAAATTTTGCAGCTGAGTAACATCATTTGTCAGACGCGTGACAAGTGATCCGGCTGAAAATTTATCGATATTGGCAAAAGAAAATCCCTGAACGTGCTTGTAAAGATCAAGTCTGAGGTCGGTAGCAAATCCGACAGATGCCTTTGTACCGAAATATGTTCCTCCGACTCCGCCGGCCATCATTAAAAGAGCTGTAAGAATCATTGCTCCTGCATACAGAACGCTTTTCCATACAGTCAGACTTCCGCTGGTACCGGAATTCAGTACACTCTTTAAAAACCAAGGCATTAATACTTCACCGATAACTTCAAGAATCATGCATAACGGCCCTATAATAAAGTACGGCCAGTATGGTTTAATATACTTCTTCCACTTCATAAATCAAAACCCTCTCTCTCCTTTAGGCTGCAGTTTATCCTGAAGAGCAGCGTCACGAAGATTTTCTTTCATTCTATCAAATAATTTCTCTAAAATGTCAAACTCCTCTTCTGTAAATCCGTCAAGCATTTTTGCGTCAAGCTCGGAAAACTTTCTTCGCGAAAGCTCAAGAACGTTTTTTCCCTGCTCTGTCAAAATAATTCTGTTGCAGCGGTTGTCACCGTCAAGCGTCTTCCTTGAAATATAGCCGGCCGATTCAAGTTTTTTCAAAGTTACAGCAACAGCGGCGGGACTTATCTCAAGCGCATCCGCAATCTGCTTTTGATTCGGCTCGTACGGTAAATGAATAAGATATTTCAGCATCATATGCTGACTATGGAAAAGTCCAATATCCTCAGACATTTTCTCCGCTGCAGCTCTGTGCATATGAAGAACATGTATAAACACATGAACTATTTGTTCACTCTTTGACATTTCAGGCTCTTTAAAATTTCTCATGACTATGATTTTCCTTTCATACATACTTAAAGTTCCGATCGGTTTCAGCTGCTCTGAATTGCCAGGTACAGTCGGTCAGCAAAGCGAAAACATTTATCTCGACTGCAAAATAATTAACGCGTTAACTATTTTAGCACAATATACTCTTCGTGTCAATAAAAAAAGAAATTTTTTAACATTTCCTTTGTTTATTCTTAGCTCTGATTTAAAAGGCTGCACTTGACAGAATACTACAAATACGTTAAAATAAATTATTATTAGTTTATTTATAAAGCATAATGCTTTGAATAGCTTCATCTTGAACGTCTGCTAAAAAATTCAGTTAAAGGTTCTATAAAAACTATCCAAAAAAATTAATGAAAGGTTACGCTATGCTGATTCTGACAGAAGACGAATCTTCAGACTTGGATATAATTATTCCTATCTCAGTTTCGGTGACATATAATGACGCTGAAATTCCTGAGCTGAGGGTATCCGTATGCAAAAGCTTTAAAAGTATCGGCATCGAGTTCATACAAAGATATGAAAAAAATCCGCTTTCATACGAGGCCAGAAGCTTCGTAATAAGACGTCTCACTGATATTGTGGCAGCAAGCGGTTTCTGTCCTGACGATGATTACATTTTCACCGTAACAAAAGAGTACATCCTATCCGACAGAAACAAACTTAATAAAACGCTGATTTTACCTCAAACCATAGTAATATCCAAAAGTGACTTTAAAA